>JAHIKF010000135.1 GCA_018897875.1 Pseudomonadota bacterium
GGGCCAGGTAGGTCTGGTAGACCTGGCGCCGGGGAATCTTAAGATCCCCGGCCACCCGGTCCGCCAGACGCCGCCCCTTTAAACCGCTCTCGTTGGCGGCCTTAAGCAGGCAATCGGCCAGGTCCGCCGGCGGCATCATGGCCGCGGCCGCCGGGCAGGAGAGTACCAGGGCGCATTCACCCCTGATCTCAATGTCTTTAAGCTCCCGGGCGATATCCGAAACCTGCCCCCGCCAGGTTTCCTCGAACTTTTTGGTGAGCTCCCGGACCACCAGGATCTCACGGTTGGGCATGGTCCCGGCGATTTCCGTCAGGGTCCGGGCCAGCCGCCGGGGGGACTCATACATGATAATCACTCGGGGCTCCGGCGCCAGGGCCTGGAACATTTTTAGCCGCCGGCCTTCGCCCCGGGGCAGGAAACCCACGAAAAGTATATCCCCTCTGAACCCGGAAAGCGAGAGCGCCGCCACTCCGGCGGCCGGGCCGGGTATGGCCTCCACCTTTACCTGCGCCTCCCAGGCCCGGGCGACCAGATCAGCCCCGGGGTCCGAAAACCCCGGGGTCCCGGCGTCGCTCACCAGGGCCAAACTTTCCCCCGCCGTGAGGCGCCGGATCAACTCCGGCCCCCGGGAGGCCTGGTTGTGGGCGTGGTAGCTGATGAGCGGCGTCTTAATCCCGAAGTGGCTCAGGAGCTTACGGGTGTGGCGGGTATCTTCCGCGGCGATGAGATCCGCCTCTTTCAGCACCCTAAGGGCCCGGAGGGTGATG
Organism: Pseudomonadota bacterium; assembly: GCA_018897875.1. Classification (GTDB taxonomy): domain Bacteria; phylum Desulfobacterota; class Desulfobaccia; order Desulfobaccales; family 0-14-0-80-60-11; genus 0-14-0-80-60-11. Next base: position 768 of record JAHIKF010000135.1, read on the forward strand.
TCCTCCAGGTTGCCGATGGGCGTGGCGACGATGTATAATATGCTAATTTCGTTAACCTCTTCTCGTTCCCAAGCTCCCGCTTGGGAACGCAATTTTCTGCCAAGCTCTGCTTGGCCATGGGCGGCATCTGGACGCAATCACCCCTGCTGGTCAACGCTCACCCTGAATCCTTTTTCTCCCCCGGCCTTCAAAATGCGTCCTGAATAATCTCCACCTGGGGGACATCGCCGGCCAGGGTGACGGCCACCACGTCGAAGCGCACCGGGGACCCGGTGAGGCGTTTGGCCTTGAGGTAATAATCCGCCAGCCGCCGCAACCGGCCCTGCTTGGTTACGGATACCCCCTCTTGGGGGCTGCCGAACCGGGTACTTTTCCGGGTCTTGACCTCCACGACCACCACCGTCTTGCCCTGCCGGGCGATGAGGTCGATCTCGCCTAAGGGCGTCACATAATTGCGCTCCAGGATTTTATAGCCCTGCTGCTTCAAGGCCGCCGCGGCCAGGTCTTCGCCGTGATCCCCCAATTGCCGCCGCGGGTCTTTCATAGCCACCTCATTAAACCACTTTTAGCACAGGCGAGACGCCTGTGCCACCGGTTCATTACCGCATGATGATGGTGGGCAGTGCCCACCCTACAGGTAAGTCGCCGGCTGGCAATCCCTGATTTGCTCAGCTTGGGAACGGGAAGAACTCAGAAACAGCCGAGGCGGCTGTTCTACATTTTGCTTTTCCACCCTTTTCCCCTTTTCGCCCGATCATTCCTTCCCCAGCCACTCCTTCACGCCCCGGAAGGTGCGGCGGTGGATGGCGCAGGGGCCCCAGCCGCGCAGGGCCTCCAGGTGCTCGGCGGTGGCGTAGCCCTTATGCGCCGCGAAGTTGTATTGGGGGTAGCGTTGGTGCAGCGCCTCCATCAGCCGGTCCCGATAGACCTTGGCCACCACGGAGGCCGCGGCGATGGAGGGACAGCGGTCGTCCCCCTTGATCACCGGTTGCTGGGGGTAAGTCAGGGGCAGGGGCAGGTGGCCGTCCACCAGGACCATTTCCGGGACCCGGGCCAGGTCTTTTACCGCCCGGGCCATGGCCCTAAGAGAGGCGGCCAGGATTCCCTGGCGCTCGATCTGGCGGGGTCCTATGGCATGGATGGCCAGGGCCAGGGCCTGGCGCCGGATTTGGCCATCCAGGTCCAGCCTGATTTCCGGAGAGAGGCGCTTGGAATCCCTGAGCCCGGGAAAAGCGACACCGGCGGGGAGGATCACGGCCGCGGCCACCACCGGACCCGCCAAGGGGCCCCGGCCCACCTCATCCACGCCGGCAATTAAGGTCAATCCCTGAAAACGCCAGAATCCTTCCGGGTCAGCAAGTACGTCATCGCTGCCCGAAAGAAGGCTCATAACACCGGCGACCGCTTTTCCTTGATCCGGGCCGCCTTGCCCTTCCGGTCTCTCAAGTAGTAGAGGCGGCTCTGCCGGACTTTGCCCCGGAAGAGGACCACCACCTGGTCGATGTTGGGAGAATGTATGGGGAAGATGCGCTCCACCCCCACGCCATACGAGACCTTACGCACCGTAAAACTGGCCCCGGTGAGGCCGCCCCGTTTCCGGATGACCACTCCCTTGAAGACCTGGATGCGCTGCTTGTCCCCTTCCACAATGCGTACATGCACTTCCACGGTATCCCCGGGGCGAAACGCCGGCAGGTCGCCGCGCATCTGCTCCCGGGCTAATTGGTCTACACGTTCCATATCCTCACCTATTCTCCGCCTGGCGAACCGCCAGGGATTTTATGAATTCCCGGTCTTCCTTGCTGAGGTGGGCGCGGGCCAGCAAATCCGGCCGCCGCGTCACCGTCCGGGCCATGGCCTGTTGACGCCGCCACCGGGCAATGCGCTGGTGGTCGCCCTCCAGCAACACCTGGGGAACCTCGTGTCCTTCGAAAACCCGGGGGCGGGTGTAATGGGGGTATTCCAGGAGGCCCTCCTGGAATGACTCTTCTTCGGTGGCCCCAACGCCTCCCAAAACCCCGGGAAGCAACCGGGTCACCGCGTCCGCCACGATCAAAGCCGGGATTTCTCCCCCGGTTAGAATATAATCGCCTATTGACAGCTCTTCATCAATATAAAAATGAATGCGTTCGTCCACCCCTTCATAGTGCCCGCAGATGAGCAGCAGGTGGCTCTTACCCGCCAACTCCCGGGCCTTGGCTTGATTAAACCCCGCCCCCCCGGGGCCCAGCAGGATCACCCGGGTCTCGGGGTCCTCCGCTTTCGCCATCCGGATAGCCGCCACCAGCGGCTCTATCTTCATGACCATCCCGGGGCCGCCGCCGAAAGGCCGGTCGTCCGTCACCTGATGGCGGTCGAGGGCAAAATCCCTCAGATTGATCACCGTATAGGTGACCGCCCCCTGGACCTGGGCCCGGTGGAGCATGCTCTGGCTTAAGGGGGAGGCGAAAAATTCGGGGAACAGGGTCAGCAGATCAATCCGCATAAGTTTCCAGCAACCCCTCCGGAGGCAAAACCTTGATCACTCCCGCCTCCAGATTGATCTCGACGAGCACCTCTTCCACCGCCGGCAGCAGGATCTCCCGTTCTCCCTGGCGCACCACATAGACGTCATGGCCCGGGGTCCAGATGATGTGGTCCAGATACCCCAGCAGGGCCCCGTCTTCTTCGTTGACCACCGGCAGACCCAGCACCTGGAACCAGTAGTATTCCCCGGGCGGCAGGGGCGGGAACCGCCGGCGGTCTCCCAAAACTTGCAGCCCGGCCAGCTCTTCCGCCCGGCTCCGGGTGTCGACGCCGTCCAGCCACAGCAGCACCTGGTTTTTGTGGCGGGCCGCCTTGAGCACTTCGTAGCCCTGGCCGCCGATCCAGACCTGCCCTAAGGCGGCGAAGACCTCGGGGTCGGTAGTGGCGGCCTCGGCATCGGCCCGGACCTTGACGACCCCCAGGAGGCCTTGAGCTCCGGAAACCTGCCCCAGACCGATGAGCGCCTCGGGGTTCGGCGGTTTGCTACTCAAGGATCTCCAGGACCGCCCGTTTGCGAATTTTGGTGGACGCGGCGCTGAGAATGGTGCGCATAGCCCGGGCGGTACGCCCCTGCTTGCCGATCACCTTCCCCAGATCTTCTTTGGCCACCTTCAGTTCAATGACCGAGGTCTGCTCCCCCTCGATTTCGTTGACCTGGACCTGTTCAGGGTTATCTAC
>JAHIKF010000136.1 GCA_018897875.1 Pseudomonadota bacterium
CAAAACCCGGGGACACTCCCGGGAGAAAACCAGGCCCATCGATGCCTTAGTCACCATGGACGTCTTGAGCCACTGTTTTACTGCTTCATGGCCCCAGTCCACCGACCGGCGAGGGCCGGCAATCTCTACCCCGAAAGCCTGGGAGTAGGCTCGCAGCATATCCGGGGCCGATGGGTCACCCCAGCCGCCGGTGAGTTGGCCATATCCCCGGGCCTGGTGGATGGTCAAGCAGATCTTGGCGTTCTCGTCCGGGGTCCTGCGTTCCTGGTAATGGGCAAAGAGCACGATCACTCGCTCCATCTTCCGGTCGGGCTGAATCCATAGCGTGACATTGGGATTGCGGAAGCCTTTATCGATCCCCAGGAAGATGTCGCAGTCGGGTTTGTAGTAATGGTCCATCATTTTGTTTCTCCGGGGCCGCCACCAACCTTACAAAAATCTCACCATGCCATGCGCCAAACCCACTACTTCAAATCCTTACCCGAAATGCCGGTAGCTGCCATGAACGCCGTCGCCGCACCCCTCTTTATGACCGACTCTGCCTGGTGGGACAGAGAGCCGTCCGGGAAAACGACCCGGGCGCCCTTGAGAGTCCGGAACCCCAACACCACCGCCAATGGTGGCAATTGGGCCAGGTCAGCCCAATCCTCAAAGTCAATTCTTGTCTGTTCCCAGACCTGATCCAGGTCAATCCTCCCTCCAGAAACAGGCGGGGGAGGAAGAACCTTTTTGACCAAAGGCCAGGTGGCGGCCAGGCGGAAAAGCTGCTGGTCTTGGGCCAAGAGAGCCGCCCCCAGAAACCCCTGGGGATCGTCGGAAGCCCGGTAGGGCAAGAGAGCTTCATGCCAGCCCATGACACGCCTCCTGGTGGGGGCCCTCGCCGTCCTGCAGGGCTTCCTCTTCCTTGAGTTTCTCCAGCCCGATCCTGGCCAGTTCCATGAGCTTCAGGAACGCTGCGGCGGAGTTCTTGATCTGGCAGTGCTTCTTGATCTGCACGATCAACTCAAAAAAGGCATCGTAAATATTCAGACTGGCCAGGTAAACCACGTCCGCAGCAAAGACCACGGCGATTTCCTTTAAGAGCTGGTCCAGGTTTTCCAGTTCCTCAGGCAAAAACACGAAGTTGGCCATCTTGTAATTGAGACGCTGCTCGGCGATAGCCGCGAACTGGATGCCTTCCAGGCTCTTGATGGTTTCCGAATCCAACCCGGCGTAGAGCTTGGCCTGGACGTTCTGGATGCTCTCCCACAAGTTCTTCAGGATCACCAGATCGTCCTGGCCGGCAATGGCGTTATGGGAAAGTTGGATGGCCAGGCGCTCATCGGCGTCTTTCTCGTCGCCCACCACCATCACCAAAACCTGCTCCACCCCGGCCTGGCGGCCCGCCTGGACCCGGTGGTTGCCGGAGAGCACCCGGAGCTTGCCGTCCTTCTCCCGGTAGCACAGGGGCAAGGATGACAGGTTGCCGTCCTTCTTGATGTTCTCCACCAGGTTCTGGAACTGCTCTGCCTTCATGTACCGGGCGTTCTTTTCCAGGAGCTTCAGCTCTCCGGGGGTCACCATCTCCAACCGGTAAGGGAACAGGCCCGCCAGCTTCTCGTTGAGCAGGTTTAGGACTTCTCGTATTTCTTCAGCCATAACGGGATAACCTCGTTTAATTTCAGGACACCCATCTCGGTCTCATAGACAAGTTTGCCTGGGTCCTTGCGAATCAGTTTATAAAGGCCTCGATATTTCATGGATACCGGCCGGTCGGTGAACACCATGGTTGTGCATTTGGGGAGCTCTAACAGGAACTTTTCTTCAATAGCCTGTTGGACCTCGCGAGTCTGAGTTGTCAGAAGGACGAGTTTTGCCAGGCGCTTATATTTGCAGGAATCGATGGCGAAGTCAGCCAGCAGGTAAATCTCCCGCCCCATAGTCAGGGAATAGATCAAAAACCCGCAAACCTTTCCATCTACCGCCACAATGAACGGCATGATCCCATCCGCCGGGATGCCACACCCCTTGGACAGGTACACGTCCCGGTAATAATTCACGACCTTGTTGCTGCTGGGGACGATAACGAGCTTTGAGGCCGGGGTGATCTCGTCTTCGTCCCCCAGGCGGGCGTAGGGCACAAACTCCGAAGTGCGCTGCTGCTTCATCACCCCCCGGTGCAGGCCGGTCATGTTCGAGTAAATGTAGACTGGCTTCATCCGGGCCTTACGCACCACGGCCACCATGGGTAACCCCTTCCACTCATGGTCGTCCAGATAGAGGTAATCCCGCTCCAGCATTTTGGTGAGGATTCTCTTTTTGCGGTCCTCGTCAATCATGCCGTAGCTGGGGGTGTCCCAGTCAAAGATTTCTTCCAGCCGTTTAAACATGCGCTCGTAGCCGCCGGCGTAGGTGGGGAGGAAGGCGATCACCACTGCATCTTTCGGGATTTCATCCAGGAGGTCGAAGATGTCCCGGGAGGTGTAAGCCTCCAGACGGATTTCTTTCTTGCGCTCTCGGAGTTTGGCCACGGTGCCCTGGTGGAAGTCGGCGAAGGTGTTCATATAGTGCATCCAGTGCCGGTGCTGGAAAAAGTTTTTGTCTTTTTCGTATTTCAGCATCTCAAAAAGCACCATTGCTGCCGCGGCCTGGGCCTCCTCGCCGGCCAGGAAGGGCTCCAGCCAGGCGAACTTCTCCTCCCGCACCTCCAGGCGGAAGG
>JAHIKF010000137.1 GCA_018897875.1 Pseudomonadota bacterium
ACCTGCCCCGTTATCTGGCGGAATTTTGTTACCGCTTTAATCGACGCTTCTGGGAACCCCAAATGTTTAACCGGATGATCACTGCGTGTCTTAATGCTCAAACCGTTACCTTTTCGGAGCTAAGGCAATAAGCGTATTATCTAAAAGCTGAAACCCGGCTTGGACCACCACTTCCAAATATGCCTCCTCCGTCCGCAGCAACTCTTCACCGCGGAAATCCACAAAACCACGGTCCCGCAAACGCTCACACGTTTGTCGCCATTGGTAATCCGGCATTTCCAGGCCTTCGAGCTTCCGGCAGACTTCCCTGACCCGGGACAGGGAGAATATTTCCCGCTCGTGATAAATCCCCGCCAGATAGAGGCGCTTGAGGGCCCGGAGGATGCCTTTCTCTATATCGTCGGCAGCCTGGAACCTGCTTTTCATGGCGTCAAGTTGCAGCAGGATGGAGCCGATGTTGCCATCAAATGACGCCGGTACATCCCGGCCTACTTGCCTGGCGATTTCGCTGCCGGAATCCCGGTCAACCTTCAAAATCTGGACCGGCTCGGCAAAGAGGACCATCTCCCGCTCCAGCACGTGGCCCACTTTCTGTAATTCAAATCCCTCCCGACAGGTGGCCACTATCATGGTTCCGGCTCGGATGAACTCCTGAATCAGGTAGGTCATGTTTTGCTTTTCCAGGTACTTGTCCAGGTCGTCCAGGAGGAGAACGGGGGTGCGCCAGAAAGTAAGTCGCCGGGGAACTTGGAAATCTACGGGGTTGACGTCTAGTATCTTGGGAATGATGACGTCCAGCGGTTTGGGGCAGGTTTTTAAGGCCTGGAAGAGGGCGCGGGTCTTGCCTGCCAGGGGATGCCCCACAACCAGAAGGCTCCGGCCGTCTGCCAGTTTTTGCCGAATAATTGGGTCCGTGGGTCTTTCGAAATAATAGTCATTGAAACCATGCGCCGGGTCGCCGCGAATATCCAGCACCTCTCGCGGCTGCAAGTTGCTGGAATTCTTCCATATAATTTTATAATAGGCCTCCAGTCGGCGGTTTTGCCAATATATGAACTGCCACAGACCAATGAGGACCATCACCGTGATGGTAAATAGTGCCACGATAATCTGGATAATGCCGATTAGTATCTGAATCACCTGTTCTGTACCCTATCTGATTGATAGGTTCTCACCATTAATTCAAACTTTTACACCGTCCACCCTGCCAACTCCGCCAGGCGCTTTTTCAGTTCCTGGTCCCGTTGCCAGCGGGCTGAGACGTCCCGCATGATGGCTGCGGCCCCCAGGACCGTGCCGGCGTCGTCTTTGATCAGGGTGATGGTGAACTCCAGGGAGATGCGGCCGCCGTCTTTTTTCAAGCCCGGCACCGCCAGAAGGTCGGCGGCATACCGGCTCTCCCCACTCGCCATCACCCGGCGAAAACCCTCGTTGTGCCGGGCCCGGAGCGGGTCGGGGATGATCCGGTCTAGACTCTGCCCCTCCATCTCGCCGGCCCGGTAGCCGAACATGGCCTCGGCCCCGGCATTCCAGAGGCGGATCAAACCGTCCTTATCCACAAAGATGATGGCGTCCCGGCTCTCCGCCACCAGGCAGCGGCAGAGCCAGTCCCTAAAACCGGCCTGGTCCACGAAGATTCCTCCGTTGTGCTTTAAAACCCGAGTCTTTCTCTCCGGGTGCTTCGAAAATTTTTCGTAGGGTGCGGCCTACGCACCATCAATCCAGTTGAGTGGCGGGCGGGGACGCCCGCCCTACGGGCCTTTTCATGCGTAGCCCGCAGCCCATAGGGCGGGAAAGCGCAGCGCATCCCGCCTTTCCCTCGTTCCCAAGCTCCTGCTTGGGAACCAGAAACAAAAGGTTTTGGTGGCACCGGCATCTTGCCGGTGCGGTGCACAGGCTGGAAGCCTGTGCTACCAAAGTTTAATGTAGGGTGCGTCCTACGCACCAATTAATCTCTCTCTTCTCATATACACCCTTCAGCGGGGAAATATAAATAGAAATATACGCTTATTGCCTTAGCTCCGAAAAGGTAACGGTTTGAGCATTAAGACACGCAGTGATCATCCGGTTAAACATTTGGGGTTCCCAGAAGCGTCGATTAAAGCGGTAACAAAATTCCGCCAGATAACGGGGCAGGTGCT
>JAHIKF010000138.1 GCA_018897875.1 Pseudomonadota bacterium
ATCTGGCTCATTCTGTGGCTCTCATTGCCGCTGATAAGGTCTTGCTCAACGATCTGGTGGCCCTCCAGAGAATGCTCGACCAGCAGACCCAAAGCAATCCGGTGCTTGCCTATATCTTCGTCATGCGGGATGGCCGGGTGCTGGCCCACACTTTTGAGCGGGGAGTGCCGGTCCAACTGCTGGAAGCCAACGGCATCGGGGGCAACCATCAACCCAGTTTTAAGGAGATCGTCTCGCAGCGCGGCGAGACCTTCCTGGACACCGCCTGGCCCATTTACGACGGCAAGGCCGGGATGCTGCGGTTGGGTTTTTCCGAAAGCCCCTACCGGCGGCAGGTGGCCAGGTTGTGGGAGGAGATCGGCGCCTCCACCCTGGCCATACTGCTGGTGGCTTTGATGGGGAGTCTCCTGTTCGTGCGCCGCATCACCCGGCCCCTGGCGGCCCTGGTGCAGGCCACCGAAGAAATAGACCGGGGCGAGTCCCAGGTTCGGGTGGCCGTCCAGGGACAGGATGAGATTGCGACTCTGGCGACTTCCTTCAATCACATGGTGAGCCGCCAGGAGGAATACACCCGACGGCTGGAAGAGCAGGCCCTGGAGCTGGAGCGGGCGCATAATCAGGCCATCACCGCCTGCAAAATCGTTCGAGAGATTAGCGCCCTGCGGGCCTTGCCTGAAATGGGCGCCACTTTGATCGGCAAGTTGCAGGAAACCATGCGCTGTCGCCACATCGCCCTCCTGGTTTTTAATACCGGAAAAGATTGCCTTTCAGTGGTATCTGACTCGGACCACTACGAGATTAAAGATGAAGCTGTCCTCAAGATCGCCCGGGCGGCCCTGGCGGGGGCGAACAAGTTGACCTTTTTCCGCAAGAACCTGCTGAAACCCCCACTGGTCCCGAAGGATTTCCCTGCCGCCGAACGCCAGGCGCTCATCGTTTTTGATGACGGCCAGGTGGGCGGCGCCATCGTCATCGCCTGTCCTGAAGGCTCGTGTAGCCAGGAAGAACTCGAGTTGGTGCGGCTGATCGTCAGCCAGAACGCCGGGGCGCTGCGCCGGGCCATGCAGCATGAAGAAGAGGTCAGCGCCTTGAGAGGCCGGGTGGAAGCCGCCGCCGGCTTTGGCGACCTCATCGGCAAAGACCCCAAGATGCAGGTGGTCTATAAGCTCATCGAAGACGTAGCGCCCTCGGATGCCACTGTCCTCATTCAGGGGGAGAGCGGCACCGGCAAGGAACTGGTGGCCCGGGCCATTCATGCCCATAGCCCCCGCGGCCCAGGCCCTTTTGTGGTGATCAATTGCTCCGCCTATCCAGCCACCTTGCTGGAGAGCGAGCTTTTCGGCCACGAGAAGGGCGCCTTCACCGGGGCCCTGCGCCAAAAGGCAGGCCGTTTCGAGCAGGCCCACGGCGGCACGGTGTTTCTGGATGAGATCGGCGAAATTCCCCCGGCGGCGCAGATCAAACTGCTCCGGGTCTTGCAAACCCGCAAGTTCGAGCGGCTGGGCGGGGAACAAACCTTGACCGTGGACGTGCGTATCCTGGCCGCCACCAACAAGGATTTGCTGGAGGAGGTGAAAAAAGGGAATTTTCGGGAAGATCTCTTCTATCGCCTCAATGTCATCCCCATCATCCTACCCCCCCTCCGGGACCGGAAGAACGACATTCCCCGGCTGGCGCTCCATTTCTTGCGCCGGTTCACGACGGAGCGGGGCAAAGAGATTTTGGAGTTCAGCTCCGAAGCCATGCGCCTGCTTCTGGATTACTCCTGGCCTGGCAACGTCAGGGAGTTGGAAAATACCGTGGAGCACGCTGTTGTTCTGGCCAAAGAAAACCAGGTGGAGGCCTGGGACTTCCCTGCGGCCTTACGTCTGGCCTCGACCCCGCCGGCCGCGACGCTTATGGACCAGGAGATGCGTCTGCTCCTGGAGATCCTGGAAGAGTGCGGCTGGAACAAGAAAATGGCGGCCAAACGCCTGGGGGTCAGTCGCAGCACGGTGTACTCCATGATCAAGCGGTTTAACATCTCCCAATCTAAGCCCACCACCCATTAACCTTCTCTTGCCACTGATCTTCCGGAAATATCTGCTGAGGCTCCGTTCTGGGTCCAGGTGCGACTAGTGCCTTATTTCGCGACACAGCTAATCTTCTGAAAATACAGTTTAATACTAATTACATGTCAAACATAGAGTATTAAGCCAATCGAAGTTTGTCATGGA
>JAHIKF010000002.1 GCA_018897875.1 Pseudomonadota bacterium
GAGCCCCAGGTGCATCGCCTCCTGGCCCTGGAACCGCACCCCCGCAACCGGGTTCTGCTCCGGTTACTCTATGCCGCCGGCGGCCGGGTCAGCGAAATCTGTAACCTGAAATGGCGGGATGTCCAACCTCGGGACGCGGCCGGCCAGATCACCATCTTCGGCAAGGGGGGCAAAACCCGAACCGTACTCCTGTCTGCCGATACCTGGCAAGAGTTAATCGGGCTCCGGGGTGAGTCTGAACCCGATGCACCGGTGTTCCCCAGCCGTAAGGGGCAGGGTCACCTGCATCCCTCCCAGGCTTGGCGCATCGTGCGGGCTGCGGCTATCCGAGCCGGGATAGAGGGCGCGGTTTCTCCCCATTGGCTTCGCCATGCCCATGCCAGCCACGCCCTGGACCGGGGCGCACCCATCCACCTGGTCCAGGCCACCCTGGGCCATGCCAGCGTCGCCACCACGGGGAAATACCTCCATGCCCGGCCAGATGACAGCTCGGCCAGGTATCTGGGGGTATGAACTTAAATGGTGACTTATTCTTGGAAAAATATTAGGCCGAAATTCCTTTCCCAGAAATTGGGGCCTTGAAATGCCTCGATATGGTCTAAGATGGCCTCTAATGGCTAAGGTGAATCGCCGTAAAAGGCCAGAGAGTCAGTAAAATCAAGGATTTTATTCAAATCCCCGCTTCGGCACCATTAGATTAAATAAGGCGTAATCCTAAGGGGTTACGCTTTTTGTTTTGGCTGTTTGCACCAGTTTGGCCCCGGTAAACTCACATTAAAGGTCGCTTCCCCCGATGTTTCCTACTGGGGCCCTGGGGCGAATCGGCCCCAGTAGTCAGGGAAAGGGTTCGACCAGGGCAGGCCTTCGGACCCCGCAGAGTTTTGGTCAGATCTTTCTTGCCTTCCTGCGGAGGCGGGTGATGTCCCGCAGCAGCAAGACCACCCCGGGAATCACCCCCGAGGGAGTGCGCCTGGGCGCCATGGAAACCTGATAAAGGCGAAATCCGGGGGAGGATGACGACAATGGGTTTTCTCTCGTTCTTCCGATCATTATCCTGCCTTCGGGATATTTCACCCGGGAGTGGATTGCCGGGAGAACTCCTATGGCCAGGGTTAACGGTCCAAGCCGGCCCACGAACATGGTGGCGGTAATCCAGAGGCGGCCAATGACGGTCAGCTTATCCGTCAGGCCGGTGGAGAGCCCCACCGTGCCGAAGGCGGAAATTTGCTCAAACAGGACATCATGGAAGCCCGCCCCAGGGCGGCCGGTTTCGGTATATAACAAGAGCAACAGGCCCAAAAGGTTCCAGAGGATCGACATGCGGATCAACACCATGGTGCGATCCAGGATTGGTTTGGGGACCCGGCGGTCCAGCATGACCACCTGATCCTCACCTTTAAGTCTAGCCTTGAACTCAGCCAGGGTAATGGCCAGCCCCGTGGTCTTGATCCCGCCGGCGCAGGAACCTGGCGAGCCGCCGATGAACATGAGCAGCGTCAGGAGCAACAGGGAACTCAACGGCATGACCCCGATGTCCACCGTGTTGAAACCGGCGGTACGGGAACTGACGGATTGAAACAGGGCAGAGGAAAGTTTCATGCCCCAGGTAGACTCGGACGAGGGTAACCCCAGGATGAGAAGCCCCAGACAGCCAAGGATAATCAACGCCAGGGTCATCCTCAAGACCACCCGGGTATGGGTAGAAAGGGATCGCGGGCCGGCCGGCACCGATCCGGAGAGGCGGTTCTTACCATGATGCAGGAGTTCTGACAGCACCATATGGCCCAAACCTCCCAGAACAATGAGGCACATCACCGTGGTCAAAATCACCGGGCTATCCCGAAATCCCAGGAGATTATCCTTGTAGATGGAGAAGCCGGCATTGCAAAAGGCGGAAATGGAGTGAAAGAAGGCGGAAAACAAGGCGTCTGAAAAGCGCCGACATTATCCTGGCGGTAACCGACAAAGACGAGGTCAATCTCATCGCCTGCTTCTTCGCCAACGTCATTGAAGTAACGGATATCGACGAACAGCACCGTGGCGTCAACCAGCTTGCCGCTCAGAGAAAAACCCGAGGTCAACAACTCTTCCGCCACTTCGTCGGTGGCGAATTTGCGAAACAGTTCCCGCTGTTTGTCGAGTAAACGTTTCTTTTCTAAGCTGGCGTTGACCCGGGCTTTCAGCAAAACGGGATTAAACGGCTTATTGAGATAATCCGCCGCCTCCATCTCAATGCACTTGAC
>JAHIKF010000139.1 GCA_018897875.1 Pseudomonadota bacterium
CAAGGGCCTGTGCCCCTATTGCGGGGCCAACCTCAAGCGCGAGACCTGCAGCTGCCCCACCGACGCCGTTGATTCCCCCTTTGCCCGGCTGGCAAAGTTGAAAATTTAAGGAGAGAGCCCGTGCCTTTACCCAAGAGAAAGAAATCGATTTCGAAGAAGAACATGCGACGCTCGCATGATGCCCTGACCCCGCCGCAGTTGTCCCCCTGCCCCAAGTGCAATGAGGCGCGTTTGTCCCACCATGCCTGTCCCCATTGCGGTTTTTACAAGGGCCGGCTGGTGATCCCGAAAGCAGCGGAGTAAGGGGCCATGGATTATCTGCTCAGCGAAGAACAGCAGATGCTCCAGGAATTGGCCCGCCAGATCGCCCACGAACGCATCAAACCCATCCGGGCGCAGCTGGACGAGGAAGAGATCTTTCCCTGGGACGTCCTGGCCGACCTGGCCCAGGCCGATCTCTGCGGCACGGTCATTCCCGAGGCCTATGGCGGGCTGGAACTGGGGTGCCTGGAGAACTGCCTGGTCCTGGAGGCCCTGGCCGAGGGCTGCGTGGGCGTGGCCACCACCTATGCCGCCAGCTTTTTGGGGGCGTACCCCTTGCTGCTGTACGGCACCGACGCCCAGAAACACCGGTATCTGCCGCCCCTGGCCCGGGGTGAGGCCCTGGCCGCCTTTGCCCTGACCGAGCCCCAGGCCGGCAGCGACGCCGGGGCCATCGCCGCCACCGCGGTGAAAGACGGCGATTTTTACGTCTTGAACGGCACCAAGCAGTGGATCACCAACGCCGGGGAAGCCGAATTCTACACCGTCATCGCCCTCACCGACCGGACCAAAGGGGTCCGGGGGGCCTCGGCCTTGATGGTGGAAAAGAATGACCCGGGCATCTCCTTCGGCAAGAAGGAAAAAAAGATGGGCATCCGGGCATCCGTCACCCGGGAGGTGATCCTGGAAGACTGCCGCATCCCCGCCGACCGGCTCCTGGGGAAACCCGGCCTGGGCTTCATCATCACCATGAAGACCCTGGATCTGGCCCGTCCCGGCGCCGGCGCCCTGGCGGTAGGGCTGGCCCAAAGCGCCCTGGACGAAGCCGCGGCCTTTGCCAAGGAGCGGCACCAGTTCGGGGCCCCCATCTTTTCCTTCCAGGCAGTGCAGCACCTGCTCGCCAACATGGCTACCCAGATCGAGGCGGCCCGGGCGTTGGTGTACTCCGTGGCCCGGCATATCGACAGCAAGCCCAAGGATTACTCCAAACACGGCGCCATGGCCAAGCTCTTCGCCACGGATATGGCCATGCAGGTCACCGTGGACGCGGTGCAGGTCATGGGCGGCCACGGCTACATGCGGGAATACCCGGTGGAAAAGATGATGCGGGACGCCAAGATTCTCCAGATCTTCGAAGGCACCAACCAGATCATGCGCAACATCATCGGCCTGGCGCTGAATAAGGAATATTCCAAAAAGAAATAATTTTGAGGGGAGGACCGGGGGAAATAATTCCCCCGCACTCCCCTCAAACTCCCCTCCCAATCCCCTGTAAGGGATTGGGGGGAATTATAAATCGTTGTTACCTCTATACTTCTTTAATTCTTTAATGAGGATTTCCTCAATTGAGTAAATTAAAAAAGAAAATCGAATCAGAACTTAAAGAAGTTATTGAAGAAGGAAAAGATATCTTACTAAATTATGCAGATAAACCACCATTATCAATAAGTTACGATGTAATGGTTAGATATCAAGGTTGGTATACGAGAGCATTGGTTTTGATAAAAGAAATTATCCCACATCGTCTTGAAGAATTTATTTGTTTATATTCGATTGGCAATCGTAAAAGTATGGATTTATCTACATATGGAATTAAAGAATATTTATTCTGTTTAAGTTTTACCAATGCTAACATAGATGATTTAAAGCATACTATGATGAATAAATTTACAACGCAGCTATCTATCCTGGCATCTGCAGTATCTCAGTTAGACAATATTCTAAACAATATTAACAAGTTAGTTCAAGCAGAGCTTTTTGATAACGAGATAGAAGCTGCGTGTGAATTATTAAGGGCTAATCACTTAAGAGCAGCAGGAACTATTGCTGGTGTTATATTGGAACGTCACCTTTATGGAATCTGTAATTCACGAGGCATTGATATAGAAAAAAAGAATCCTTCTATTGCAGAATTAAATGATAAATTAAAAGAAGAAGGATTTTTTGATGTTCCTACTTGGCGTCGCATTCAACACCTTGGCGACCTCAGGAACTATTGCTGTCATCAAAAGGAGCGAGACCCAACTAAAGATGAAGTTGAAGAAATGATTAGATCAGTTGAGAAAATTACTAAAACTATCAAATAGAAACTAACTATTTAATTTTATGCCACACATCATCGTCTGCATCAAACAAGTGCCCGAAACCCAGGAAGTGCGCCTGGACCCGGTGACCCACACCTTAAAGCGCGAGGGCATTGCGGCCATCATCAACCCTTTTGACCTCTACGCCCTGGAAGAGGGCTTAAGGGTCAAGGACGCCCGCGGGGGCACGGTGACGGTCATCACCATGGGGCCGCCCCAGGCCGAGGTGGCCTTACGAGAAGCCTTGGGCTTCGGGGCCGACGCCGCGGTGCTTTTGTCGGACAGGGCCTTTGCCGGGGCCGACACCTGGGCCACGGCGCTTACCCTGGCCCGGGCCGTGGACAAGCTGGGCGGCGCTGACCTGATCTTCTGCGGCAAGCAGGCCATTGACGGCGACACCGCCCAGGTGGGGCCCATGCTGGCCACCATCCTGGATATCCCTTATGTGGCCTGGGCCCGGAAACTCGCCTTCAATGACGGCGGGGCCGTCACGGTGGAACGCCTTCTGGACCACGGCTATGACGCGGTAGAGACTAGTCTCCCGGCCCTGATTACGGTGGTCAAGGAGATCAACGAACCCCGGGTGCCGTCTTTCAAGGCCAAACTCAAGGCCAAGAAAGCCGCCATCCCGGTGTGGGGCCTGGCTGACCTGAATCTTGCCGCCCACGAGGTGGGGTTGAACGGCTCCTTCACCCAGGTGGTGAAGGTCTTCCCCCCGCCTGCACGGGGCACTTCGGAAATCTGGACCGGCGCCCCCGAGGAGCTGGCGGCTCGGTTGTGGCGGCGGCTGAAAGAGCAGAGTAAGGCGCAATTGTAGGAACGCACCTGCGTGTGCGCCCTAAAGAGGGCGGACACATGGGTCCGCCCCTACAGGAATGACACCGGCTCGCTAAAGACCCGCGCCTCTTATTCCCCCCTTTTCTAAAGGGGGGTAGGGGGGATTAAAGAAGCGCTTCATAATCCCCCTAAATCCCCCTTTAAGAAAGGGGGACTTTTAAAACCCTTTGTTCGTCCTCGTTCCCAAGCAACGGTTGGGAACGAGGGAGAATGGAATCAGCCAGGGCGCCGGATCCGAGATGGCCTTACAGGAAGAATTCGAGACAACCGGGGAATACTTCTTCACGTGGAGAAGTTACTTGCCGTTGGCCATGGCGGTGTTGTTCATCCTGGCTCTGGCGCAGTTCCGCTATCCTTTTGCCGACCGCGGCCTGAATCTGGCCTGGGACGGCGGCTGTTTGGCCCTGGCGCTCGTGGGCCAGGTAGTGCGCTTTTTTACCGTCGGGTTTGTCCCCCGGGGGACCTCGGGCCGCAATACCCGGGGGCAGGTGGCGGAGACCCTGAACACCACCGGCATGTATGCCGTGGTTCGGAACCCCATTTATTTAGGTAACTTTATCATCTGGTTCGGGCTGTCGCTGTTCATGAAGTCGGTGTGGTTCACCACGGTTATCTGCCTGTTTTTTACCATATTCTATGAACGGATCATCTTTCGTGAAGAAGCTTTTTTACGGGAGAAGTTCGGTGACGCCTTCATGGAGTGGGCCGATGCGACCCCCGTCATCATGCCCCGATTCAAGAATTGGCGGCCGCCGTCCCTGCCCTTTTCCTGGAAATCGGCCATTAACCGGGAATACGGCACCTTTTTCGCCATCATCGTCACCTTCACGGTCCTGGAATTGCTCGGCGGCCTGTTCAACTATGGGACATTGATGATAGATGCCATCTGGGTAAAACTTTTTATTTTCAGTGCGGTTCTTTACCTGACGATAAGGTATCTGAAGAAAAAGACTAAGGTGTTGGCCACGGATAACCGGTAAGAGCCGTTTTCCCAAGAAATTATGGCGGGCAATGCCCGCCCTACATGTTTGCCACTTTTTTCAAGTTCATCAAGGTTGCGATTCTTTACTAACTGCTAACTGCTAACTGCTGACTGCTGACTGCTAAAATATGAGCCTGATCTTTTACTCTGACAAATGCATCGCCTGCGGCGAGTGTGTGGAGGCCTGCCCGTTCGGGGTCTTGCGGCTGGAGGGCGAGACCCTCATCATCGGCGACGGCTGCAATCTTTGCGGCGCCTGCGTCGAGGTCTGCGAGGTGGAGGCCCTGGCCGTGCCCGAGACCGAGGGACTGGCGCCCCGGCCCGAGACGCCGCCCGACGGTGTCTGGGTCCTGGCGGAGCAGCGCCACGGTGAGTTGGCCCCGGTGACCACTGAACTCCTGGGGGAAGCCCGGCGCCTGGCCGAAGTTCTGGGCGTCAAGGTGGCGGCGGTCCTGTTGGGGGACGGGGTGGCCCACCTAAGCGAGGCCCTCCTCTACGCCGGGGCGAACCAGGTCTATCTGGCGGAGCATCCGCGGCTGGCCGATTTCGTGGAAGAGACCTATGCCGCGGCCTTGACCGAGTTGGCCCGAAAATTTCAGCCCGAAATCATCCTGGCGGGAGCCACCTACCTGGGGCGGGCGTTTATCCCCCAGGTGGCTGCGGGGCTCAAAACCGGCCTCACCGCGGACTGCACCGCCTTTGCCATCGACCCGGAAAAACGCCTCTTGCTCCAGACCCGCCCGGCTTTCGGCGGCAACATCATGGCCACCATCATCACCCCTCGGACGTATCCCCAGATGGCCACGGCCCGGCCCGGCGTCTTTAAGCCAGCGACGCCTGTGGCCGCCCCCTACGGGGAAGTGATCCGGGTGGATCTGGCCGCCCTGGGGAGGCCGCCGCGCAGCCGCTTTGTCGGCACGGTGGCGGAAATCAAGGAGCGCATCCCGCTCAATGCCGCCGAGGTCATCGTGGCCGGAGGCCGGGGCCTGAAAGAGGCCAAGCATGTCAAGCTGCTGGAAGAACTGGCTGATTTGCTGGGGGGCGCGGTGGGCGCCACCCGGGCCGCGGTGGACGCCGGCTGGATTCCCTACGCCCAACAGATCGGCCAGACCGGCAAGACAGTCTCACCCAAGCTCTATATCGCCTGCGGTATTTCCGGTGCCACGCAGCACCTGGTGGGGATGCAATCCTCCGATGTCATCGTTGCCATCAACAAAGACCCGCAGGCTCCCATATTTCAGGTAGCCGATGTGGGCCTGGTGGGGGACCTGTTCGAGATCGTTCCGGCCCTGATCCAGGAGATCAAGAAGGATCGGGGCTGAAATAGCTTTCAGCCGTCAGCTTTCAGCTATCAGCTAAGGCCCGGCGGTGGCGAACCTGCCTTGCTTTGGCGTTTTTGCGAAAATTCTTCAAACCGCCCGTTCAAGAGGCTATACGTGAAAAAAAGTATAAGAAACCTCTTTCATTTTCGGCGAATTCGTTCTATGTAATTAAGCCAGCAGACCTAGGCGTCCCCAGGTGGAGCTTGAGGTTTGCCCCGGGCCTGATCCGGCAGTCAACCGGGAAGTCAGCCAGACGAAACTATGAATGATACCTCGCGCATAGCATTGGTGACCGGCGGCGCCCGGGGCATAGGCCGGGCCATTGCCCTGGCCCTGGCCCAACCGGGCCTGACCATCTATCTCAACGATGTGGTTTTAGGCGAGGAAGCCGTCAGGACCCAACAAGAGGTGGAGGCCAAAGGCGCGACGGCCCACCTGGTGGAATTCAATGTGGCCGATGCCGCGGCGGTCAACCAGGGCCTGGATCACATCCTCAAAGAGAGCGGGCGCCTCGATATCCTGGTGAATAATGCCGGCATCACCCGGGACAACCTCATCGTCCGCATGAAAGAGACCGAATGGGACGCGGTCCTGGGAGTCAATCTCAAGGGCGCCTTTAACTGTATCCGGGCCGTGAGCCGGCCCATGGTCAAGCAGCGGGCCGGGCGCATCATCAACATCAGTTCGGTGGTGGGCGTCATGGGCAACGCCGGCCAGGCCAACTACGTGGCCTCCAAGGCCGGCCTGATCGGGCTCACCAAAACGGTGGCCCGGGAACTGGCCTCCCGGAACATCACGGTCAACGCCGTAGCTCCGGGCTTTATCCAGACTGAAATGACCGAGGCCTTACCGGAAGCCACCCGGAACCTGATGCTGGCCCAGATACCTCTGGGCCGCTTCGGCACCTCGGAAGAGGTGGCCCAGGCGGTGGCTTTCCTGGCTTCTGATGCCGCAGCCTACATCACCGGTCAGGTGATTCATGTCAACGGCGGAATGCTGATGGTTTAAGAAAAGAGGAGGGTTTTAGACAATGGGAGCAATTGACGAAAAGGTGATCGACATAATCGTGGACAAATTGGGGGTAGAGCGCTCCGAGGCCACGCCCGAAGCCGTGTTTGTCGATGACCTGGGGGCCGATTCCCTGGACCTGGTGGAATTGATCATGGCCATGGAAGAAGA
>JAHIKF010000140.1 GCA_018897875.1 Pseudomonadota bacterium
AAGGCAAGGGGTATTGATGGCCCGACCCAAGACCCTGGGAGGCCGGGGCCGCTGGCTGCTCCTGCTGGCCTTCGCCCTGTTGGGCGCCATCTCCTGGCTGGGTCTGGGCGGGGCTTCGCACCACCTCACGGCCGGCAAGCTCTACCACCAGTTAGGCTCGCCCCTGCTCCGGCTCCTGGTCTACCTGGGGGTGGGTCTGTTGGTGGGGCAGGCCATCGAATCTTTGGGCTGGGCCGCCAAACTGGGAGGCTGGGTGGCGCCCGTGCTCCGCTGGGGGCACCTCAAGCGCGAGAGCGGGGCCAGTTTCACCGCCGCCTTTTTCTCCGGGATCCTGGCCAACACCATGTTGTGGACCTTTTACCAGGAGGGCAAACTCAGCCGCGGGGAAATGACCCTGACCTACCTGTTCAACGGCGGGCTGCCGGTCTACCTGCTCCACCTGCCCACCACGTTTTTCATCATCCTGCCCCTGACCCGGGAGGCCGGCCTCATCTATCTGGGGCTGACCGGCATTGCCGCCCTGCTGCGGAGCGCCGTCCTGTTGCTCCTGGCCCGGTGGCGGCTGCCCGCATTGTCGGGCGTCGGGGAGGAAGTGGCCCTGAAGCCGCCGCCGGCCCGTAAGGAAAAGATTTCCCAGGAAATCTGGCGGAAATTCCGCCGGCGCTTTTCCCGGGTAGTGCTCTATACCCTGCCCATTTATTTGCTCATTTTCCTAGCGAACGACTGGGGCCTGTTCACGTGGCTGCGCCAGGCGACGGCGTCTCACGTATCTTTGAGCTTTCTGCCCATGGGGGCCGCCAGCGTGGTGATCTTCAGCCTGGCGGCGGAGTTCACCTCGGGCATGGCCGCGGCCGGGGCCTTTCTCCAAACCGGCGCCCTGACGGTTCACCAGACCGTCCTGGCCCTGATCCTGGGCAACATCGTCGCCACCCCCATCCGGGCCTTGCGCCACCAGCTGCCCACCCACGTGGGGATATTTTCGCCGGGGTTGGGAACCCGGCTTTTGCTCATGAGTCAGGGGCTGCGGCTCCTGAGCCTGGTTGTGGTGGCGGTGCCGTATGCGATGTGGAATTAGCTTGCGGGGTGGTGAGTGCACCGCCGCGATGGGGACTTTTCAAGGCAGTCGTGCATGGGCTTTTGGCCCACCCGTAAAACAGGAAAGCTGGTATTGGCCGGTGGCACAGCCTTTCCAGGCTGTGCACGAATAACCTGCTTCCTTGACACAGGCTGGAAAGCCTGTGCCACCATGAACTTTTCAAGGCAGATTGTAAAGCGATTGAAAAAAATAGCTAAAAATTATCCGGCCCCCGAGGACGACGAGACCCCCAGGCCGCCCCGGCCCCGGAAGGAGCTGCGCCAGGGGTTTGCCACCGGCACCGCCGCGGCCGCGGCGGCCCAGGCGGCGCTGTACGAACTCCTGCGCCGGCCTTGCCCGGATCGGGTCCAGGTGATCTTGCCCGGCGGCGGCAGCCTCAGCATCCCGCTTAACCGGCACGGACGGCACGGCGCCCGGGGGGAGGCGGTGGTGGTCAAGGATGCGGGCGATGACCCCGACGTCACCAACGGAGCGGAGATCGGGGCCCGGGTCTGGCATCTGGAGGCCCCGGGAGCCGGGGAGGACCTCACCCTTTTGGGGGGCGACGGCGTGGGCCGGGTGACCAAGCCGGGTCTGCCGGTGGCGGTGGGGGAGCCCGCCATCAACCCGGTGCCCCGGAGGATGATCCGCCGGGCCCTGCGCCAGGTGTGGGAGGAGATCTGCCCCGGGGAGCCCTTGCGGCTGCGGGTGGAAATCTTCGTTCCCCGGGGGGAGGAACTGGCCCGGCACACCCTCAACCCCCGCCTGGGGATCGTGGGAGGCATCTCGATTCTGGGCACCACCGGGTTGGTGAAGCCCTTTTCCCACCAGGCCTATCGGGCCACCATCGCTTCCAGCCTGCGGGTGGCCCAGGCGGTGGGATTGAAGCGCATCGTTTATAGTACCGGGGGAAAGAGCGAGGAGCACCTAAAGGCCCTGCTCCCAGCCCTGCCCGAGGAGGCCTTTGTCCAGATGGGGGATTACGTGCGCTTTGCCCTGAAGGTGGCGGCGCACATGGGATTTTTGGAGATCACCGCGGCGGCCTTTTTTGGCAAGGCCCTGAAGATCGCCCAGGGCTTTGGACACACCCATGCCTCCCGGGGGCTGGCCGACCTCCCCGAGTTGGGCCGCTGGACCCTAAATCTGACGGGGGATGCGGCCCTGGCCCAGGCGGTGGCCGGGGCCAACACCGTCCGGCAGACCTTGGAACTCCTCACCGACGCCCGGGCCGGGGGCGTAGTTGCCCAGGTAGGGGATAGGATGCTGGCGGCCTTGCGAAATTATGCCGGGCCGGGGCCTAAGCTCGGCGCGGTGGTGCTCGATTTTGACGGCTCGCCCCGTTGGCGGGGGGAGATCCCGGGGGAGGTGGCGGTATGATTCCGGTGCAGGTGGTGGGCCTGGGGATGTCACCCGCGGACCTGACCCCACGGGTCCAGGAGATCATCCGGGAGGCCCAGGTGTTGGTGGGGGGGCGGCGGCTCCTGGACTATTTTCCGGAGCACCGGTCCATGAAAATTCCCCTGGGAAAGGACCCGGAAGGGACCCTCAGACAGCTCCCGGCCCTGGCCGCCATCAAGCGGGTGGTGGTGCTGGCGTCCGGGGACCCGAATTTTTACGGGGTGGGGCCGCTGGTGGTGCGGGTTTTAGGGGCCGAGCACGTGGTGATCCACCCCAATCTCACCGCGATGCAAACCGCCTGCGCCCGGCTCCGGATACCCTGGCAGGACGCCGTCGTCGTCAGCCTCCACGGACGTTCGTGGGAGCACCTGGCCGCGGTTTTAGGCCAGCCCGGCCCGTGGCTGATCTACACGGACCCGGCCCACCCGCCGGGGGAGATTGCCCGGTTCCTGCTGGCCCGGGGACTGTCTTCGGCCCGCTTCTGTGTCCTGGAAGACCTGGGCCAGGCGACGGAGCGGATCACCTGGATGAGCCTGGCGGAGGCCCAGGAAGGGGAATTTTCGCCCTTGAACCTGGTCGTGGTGGTGCCGGAGCCGGGTGAGGCGACCCCCCGGCGGCTACGGCTCCACCTGGGGCTTCCGGAAGCGGCCCTGGACCATCAGGCCGGGCTCATCACCAAGGCCGAGGTGCGGGCCGTGGTCCTGGCCAAACTGAAACTTTTGCCCGGCCAGGTCCTGTGGGACGTGGGGGCCGGGTGCGGCTCCGTGGGGTTGGAGGCCAGTCTGCTCATCCCCGGGGGCAAGATTTTTGCGGTGGAGCGCCACCCAGAGCGGGCCGCCCAGATTGCTGCCAACCGGGACCACTTCGGGGTGGACAACCTTGAAGTAGTCTGCGCCCCGGCCCCGGTGGGTCTGGCGCCGCTGCCCGACCCCCACCGGGTCTTCGTGGGGGGCGGCGGCCCGGAAATCGGCGCCATCATCCAGGAAGCCGTCCGGCGGCTGGGACCCGAGGGCCGGGTGGTGGTTACCGCCGCCCTGTTGGAGACTCTGGAGACGGCCCGGACCGCCCTGGAACAGGCGGGCTGGGAGGTGGAGGTGGTCCAGTTGCAGGTGAGCCGCTCCTACCCCCTGGCCGGTGGCACGGCGTTGCAGGCCTTGAATCCCGTGTGGATTGTCACGGGTTCCTGGACAAACGCCGGTGATGAAAAATCCCCCCTGACCCCCCTTTAAGAAAGGTGGGAAAGTAAAAAGTCCCCCTTTATAAAGGGGGATTTAGGGGGATTTGGCCCTGGATTTCCACGGTAAAGCTGAGGTCTGGCTGATCAAGCCTTGCGAGCGAATAAGCTTGAGGAAGATTGCATGACTAAAAACCATCCCGTCATCTTCGTGGGGGCCGGCCCCGGCGACCCGGAGCTCATCACGGTCAAGGGGCAAAAGGCCCTGGCCGGGGCCGACCTGGTGCTCTATGCCGGGTCCCTGGTGTCGCCGGCGGTGCTGGGGTGGGCCAACCCCGCCGCCGAACTCGTCGATACCGCCAAACTCAATCTGGCCGATATTTGCGCCCGGCTCATGGCGGGGTACCGGGCCGGCAGGCGGGTGGTCCGGGTCCACTCCGGCGACCCCGCCCTGTTCGGCGCCATTCAGGAGCAGTTGGAGATCCTGGAACGGGAAAATATTCCCTGTCTGGTGATACCCGGGGTGAGCGCGGCGTTTGCCGCGGCCGCGGCCCTGGGCCAGGAACTCACCCTGCCGGAGGTGACCCAGACGGTCATCCTCACCCGGGCGGCTGGGCGCACCCCGGTGCCGGAGAAAGAAGCCCTTCACGATTTGGCTCGGCATGGGGCTACCCTGGTCATCTATCTCAGCATCAAGCTTATAGACACCGTGGTGGCCGAACTCACCCCGGCCTACGGCCCGGAGACCCCGGTGGTGGTCGCGTACCGGGTGAGCTGGCCGGACCAGCAGCTGATCCGGGGAACGCTGAGCACCATTGCCGGGCTGGTCCAGGCGGCGGGCATCGAGCGCCAGGCCCTGATTATGGTGGGTCCGGTGTTGTCCGCCCGGGACGGCGAGCTCAAGGCCCGTTCCAAGCTTTACGATCAGGCGTTCTCCCATGGTTTCCGGACCGGGGAAGATGAGTGAAATATTGTAGATATATCAATGAGATTGCAATAGCGATGGGGGCGACCCGCCGGGTCGCCCCTACGTCCTGCATTCGGTAACGTTATGGCTTCGCATGCACGCCCCATTAAAATCCTGGCCCTGACCCCCCAGGGCGCGGCCCTGGCCCGGCGGCTGGCCCGAGGGCTAAAGGGAGCGCAGTGTTGGCTGCCGGCGGCCCTGGCCGGAGAGCCGGGGGACCTGATTTTTCATAAGTTGGCCCAGGCCTTCCAGGCAGCGTTTGCCGGCAACGACAACCTGGTGTGCGTCATGGCCGCGGGGATCGTGGTGCGGTCCATTGCCCCGTATCTCAAGGGCAAGGATACCGACCCGGCGGTGGTGGTGGTGGATGAGGCCGGACAATTCGCCGTCAGTCTCTTGTCCGGTCATCTAGGCGGGGCCAACGAGCTGGCCCGGCGGGTGGCGACGGTATTGGGCGGCACCCCGGTGATCACCACGGCCACCGACGTGCACGGGCTGCCGGCCCTGGACCTGCTGGCGCTGGCGCATGGCCTGAGCATCGAAAACCTGGCCGAGGTGCGGCCGATCCACATGGCCCTGTTAGCAGGCCGTGCCGTCCGGTTGGTGGACCCCGAGGGTTTTTTATCTGGCGAATTATCAGCGTATCCGGAGTTATTCAGTTTAGAGCCCGACCTGGACCGGGCCCTGGGCAGCCCCGGTCCCACGGTGTATGTGGGCTTTCGGGAGCGGGACTGGCCCCCGGAGTGGCTCAGGCTTCGGCCCCGAAACCTGGTGGCCGGGATGGGCTGTCATAAGGGCACACCCGCGGAAGAATTGCTGACGTTCATAAGACATACCTTCGAGCAGGAAAAGTTGTCGCTTCTGTCCCTGAAGGCGTTGGCCACCATTGAGGCCAAAAAGGATGAACCCGGGCTGCGGATGGCCGCCCGGAGTCTGGGAGTCGAATTCTTATGGTTTACCGCGATGGAGTTAAAGGACATACCGGTGCCGAACCCCTCGCCCCGGGTGGCCCGCCACATGCAAGTGGCGAGTGTCAGCGAGGCGGCGGCCCTGAAGGCCGGGGGGGTGGAGCTGATCGTGACCAAGCAGAAGAGCCCCAACGCCACCCTGGCGGTGGCCCGGGTTACCTGGCGGTAGTGAGCCTGGGGCCCGGGTTCGCCGATTACCTCATTCCCCGGGCTAAGAATGCCCTGGCCGAGGCCCAGGTGGTGGTGGGCTATCAGACCTATATCGACCTGGTGCGCCCCTGGTTGACGACTCAGGAAGTGGTGGCCACCGGGATGAAGGCCGAAGTGAAGCGCTGCCAGCTGGCCCTGGACCGGGCCTGCGCCGGGCAGAAGGTGGCCCTGGTCTCCAGCGGCGACGCCGGCATCTACGGCATGGCGGGGCTGGTCCTGGAAATGTGCGCCGTCCAGGGGCTCAAGGTGGGACCGCCCGAGGCGGCTGCGGCCGTGGACCTCTACCTGGAGGTAATCCCCGGCGTCCCGGCCCTGGCCGCGGGCGCGGCGCTCTTGGGGGCGCCCCTGATGCACGATTTTGTGGTCATCTCCCTGAGCGATCTCCTCACCCCCTGGGAGACTATTCTTAAGCGCCTGGAACTGGCGGCCCAGGGGGATTTTGTCATCGTGCTCTATAACCCCAAGAGCAAGAAACGGGACTGGCAGTTGGGCGCGGTGCGGGACCTGCTGCTGCGTTATAAAACCCCCAAAACCCCGGTGGGCATCGTCTCCCGGGCCATGCGCCAGGGGCAGGCCACCACCGTCACCACCCTGGAGGATTTACTGTCGCATGCGGTGGATATGCAGACCATCGTGGTGGTAGGCAACTCCCAGACCTACACCTATGGCGCTTACATGATTACGCCCCGGGGCTACCAGAACAAGTACCGCGGTCAGGTGTCAGGGTCAGGAGTGTAGGGTGCGTCTTACGCACCATTAATCTTTAGTTTTGAAGACCAGTTTGGCTGGCGCGTAAGACGCGCCCTACGAAAAAATGATGATTTTTTTCCGAAAACAGAAAACAGAAAACTGAAAACCTTCTTTATGAAATACCGTCCTTTAATGGTCCTGGGTTCGGGCTCGGACGTGGGCAAGTCCATCATGGTGGCCGGGCTGTGCCGCATCTTCCGCCAGGAGGGCATCCGGGTGGCGCCCTTCAAGGCCCAGAACATGGCCCTGAACAGTTTCATCACCCCGGAAGGCGGGGAGATGGGCCGGGCCCAGGTGGTTCAGGCCCAGGCTGCGGGCCTGGTGCCCCATGTGGACATGAACCCCGTCCTGCTCAAGCCCAGCAGCGAGGTGGGGTCCCAGGTGATTGTCCAGGGCCGGGTGTACGGCAATTTCTCGGCCCGGGATTACTACCGGCTCAAGCCCCGGCTGGTCAAGAAGGTGATGGAGAGCTACCGCCGCCTGGCCCAGGCCTATGACCTCATCGTGCTGGAGGGGGCCGGCAGCGCCGTGGAGCTGAATTTAAAGAAAAACGACCTGGTGAACTTTGCCATGGCCAAAAAGGCCGGGGCCGCGGTGCTGCTGGTGGCCGACATCGACCGGGGCGGGGTGTTCGCGGCCACCATCGGCGCCTTTCACCTCCTGACCCCCAGTGAGCGCCGGATGCTCCGGGGCTTCATCATCAACAAGTTCAGGGGAGATGCGGCCCTGTTTGAGGCGGGGGTTGCGATCATTGAGCGCCGCACCAAACGGCCGGTCCTGGGGGTGGTGCCCTACGCCAATGATCTGGTCCTGCCCGAAGAGGACAGCGTCGCCCTGTCTCGCAAGCGTTCGGCCGGCGCCTGGGGAGAAGTCGGCGGCCTCAGGATCGGGGTGGTGCGGCTGCCCCACATCTCCAACTATACCGACTTTGATCCTCTGGAGCAGGAGCCCGGGGTCAATCTCCGGTACGTGGACCACCGGGATGAGCTTGACGGCCTGGACCTGTTGATCCTGCCGGGGACCAAGAACACCATCAGCGACCTGCTCTATTTGAAGGAGACCGGGCTGTTCCGGCGGATTCAGGCCTACGCCGAGGCAGGCGGCCGCCTGGCGGGTATCTGCGGGGGCTACCAGATCCTGGGGCAGGAAGTCCGGGACCCTCTGGGGGTGGAAGGCGATCCCCGGGCCGAGGCGGGGTTGCAGCTTTTGCCGGTGGTGACTACCCTGGCCGGGACCAAGACCACCACCCAGGTGGAGGCTCGGGCGCCGGGCCGGAGGGATGGCGGGGTGCTGTCGGCCTACGAGATCCATATGGGGGTCACCGAAACCCAAGGGGAGGGGCAGCCGGCCTTCGAGATTTTCAGCCGGAACGGCCAACCCCAACAGGTTGACGATGGCTGGGTTTCCCCGGACCGCCGTGTCTGGGGCACCTATCTCCACGGCCTGTTTGATAATGACGGCTGGCGCCGGGTTTTTCTGCAAGAATTGCGACCAACCCGTCCGGGCATGGACACCACCGCACCGGCGACTTCTTATGAAAACTTTCAAGAAGTCCAGCTGGATCGCCTGGCGGACCTTTTGCGGCGTCATCTGGACCTGGCGCAGATCAAGGCGATGATCCAAACCTAAAAACATGACTAAGCTACCTGACCAGACCCCCCCGCACGGGGGCGACGTGTATTTCCTGGCCCGCTCTCTGGGGGTCAATATCGGCGACCTCCTGGATTTCTCCGCCAACATCAACCCCCTGGGATTTCCCCCGGGGCTAACCGGCGCGGTAGAGGAGGCTCTTAAAGAGATCGTCCACTACCCGGACCGGCGCAGCCTGAAACTGCGTGCCGCGTTGGCGGCATATCACCACCTCACCGGTGAGGCGATCCTGGTGGGCAACGGCTCCACCGAGCTGATCTACCTGGTGGCCCGGGCTCTTAGACCCCGCCGCGGGCTCATCGTCACCCCGGCCTTCAGCGAATATGAACACGCCTTGAACCTGGCCCGGGTGCCGGTGGCTTTCCATCCCACCGGTGAATCCCACAATTTTACCCTGGCAGAGATCCCGGAGCCGCAGGCGGGGGACCTGGTCTTTCTGGCCCATCCCGCCAGCCCCAGCGGGGTGCTGCTGGACCCGGAGCTGTTCCTCCGGGTGGCGGCAGGCGTTGAGGCGGCGGGAGCCTATCTCCTTCTGGATGAGGCGTTTGTGGATTTCGTGGAAGAGGCCTCCTTGAAGATCCACCTGGGCCGGTTTCCTCGCCTGATGATCCTGCGCTCGTTCACCAAATTTTTCGGGATCCCCGGGATGCGCCTGGGTTGTTTGTTAGGAGCGCCGGAACTTGTGGCGCGGCTGTCCGGGGAGCAGGAGCCCTGGTCGGTGAATACCATGGCCCAGGCTATGGGGGTGGCCTGCCTGGCCGAGTCCGAGTACATCAGCCGGACCCGGACCCTGATCAAGCGGGAGCGGGAATTCCTCTTGGACCGGCTGGCGGCGCTGCCCGGACTGACCTCGTTTCCCAGCGTGGTGAATTATCTCCTGGTGAAACTCACCCGGCCGGGGATGACCGCGGCCGCATTGCGGCAGCAGATGCTGGCCCACCGCATCGTGATTCGGGACGCCAGCAATTTCCGGGGGCTGGATGAGCGCTTCTTTCGCATTGCGGTGCGGGGCCGTAAGGAGAATGAGCGGCTGCTGGCGGCGTTGGAGCAGTGTCTGAGGATTTAAACATCGGCCGGAAGGCCATGTTAGATTACTCGTTCCCAAGCTGTGCTTGGGAACGCATTACCGGCCAAGCTTAGCTTGGCATCCATTGTTGTTCCCAAGTGCAACTTGGGAACAAGTGGATAATGCCAGTGGCACAGGCTTCCAGCCTGTGGGCTCAGCTTGGGAAAACCACTGCGATTTTTACAGGCCGGAGGCCTGTGCCACTAAACTGAACCCGGAGTGAATTATGGGTCTGGCCCTACCTTTTCTGCTGGCGTACCTGCTGGATCTCCTGCTGGGGGACCCCCCCGGCTGGCCTCATCCGGTGCGGCTTTTGGGCAGCATCATTCAGTACTGGGAGTCGGTGCTCTATAAGGCCCGGGTGGGGGCCGGGGCGCTATTCTGGCTGGCGGTGATGGCCACCACCGGCGTCCTCATGCTCGGGGTGCTGGGAGTGGCGGCGTTGCTGCCGCCCTGGGGCGGGATCGCGGTGCTTGCCTACTTCCTGTACACCGGCTTGGCCACGCGCAGCCTGCACCAGGAGAGCCTCACGGTGGAGGCGGCCCTGGTCAAGGGCGACCTGGACGGGGCCAGGGCGAGCCTTTCCATGATCGTGGGCCGGGAAACCTCGCACCTATCCCTGGAAGACATGCGGCGGGCCGAGATTGAGACGGTGGCCGAGAACCTGGCCGACGGGGTGGTGGCCCCCATGTTCTTTACCCTCATGCTGGGCCTGCCCGGGCTGTTCTTTTACAAGGCCGCCAACACCATGGACAGCATGGTGGGTCACAAAAACTACTGGTATGCCCAGTTCGGCAAGGTGGCGGCCCGGGCGGATGACGTCCTCAACTTCATCCCGGCGCGTCTCACGGCCCTCCTCATGATTCCCACGGCCGCGGCGCTGGGCCTGGATTGGCGAGGGGCTTGGCGCATCCTTTGGCGGGACCGGCGGAAAGCCGCTAGCCCCAACGCCGGCTGTCCCGAGGCCGCCATGGCCGGAGCCCTGGGGGTCCGCCTGGGGGGTCCCAGCACCTACTTCGGTCGCCTGGTGGATAAACCCTTTATCGGCGAGGCCAGACAACCCCTGGACCAGGAACGCTATCGCCAGGCCATCCGCCTCTTGTACGGCACCTCTCTGGCCATGGCCGTCCTTACCCTGGTGGGTCTGTTGGCCGGCCGCGCCGGGGTCTGGGGCTTACTCTCCCTGGTCAGGTAAAGGCGGCGATGCCGACCATATTTTCAACCCCCCAGATGATGAGGTACGGTTTCGGGTTCTCCGGGGCCGGGGCCGGAAACCTCCCGCCAGGCCAGGAGGTAGAGGAGTTCCGGCCCGGGGTTCGTGACCGCGTGCGCCAGGCCAGGCGGGATGTGGATCAGGGTGGTCTCGCCCGAGATGACCCGCTCCCGGACCTGGCCGGGGGCGGCTTCCCAGATGAAGACGGCGCGGCCGTGGAAGGGGTAGAGATACTCCGCCTGGCCGGGGTGGAGGTGGTGGCCCCGGCTCTGCCCCGGGCGGATGGAAATGAGGTGGAAGGTCGAAGGCAGCTCCCCGGGCGCCTTGAGCCGCCTCTGCCAGGGGAAAAAGCTCATGCCCCGGTCGTCGGCCTTGATTTCGCCGCTCAGATCGATGAAGTGAATTTCGGTCATCCGGTCGCTCTCCTAAGGGGCTATGCCCTCCCTCGGCTCCGAGGCAGGTGATATTGTCTGGTCTGATACCTTTTGGCGGTCAATGCACAATTTTTGTAGGGGGGGACCTGCGTGTCCCCCCAAGAGGGCGCACACACAGGTGCGCCCCTACATTGACTTCGTTCCTTTTTGAACGCAACTCGGTATGAAAAGTTCCTGAGGATATGTAGGCCAGCGGCCCCCGGCTGTCCCCTGCACAGGCTGTAAAGCCTGTGCCACCTGTCTTTTCATGCTTTACGGCTGGGCCAAAGGCCAATGAATGACTGCTCTGAAGAGTTTTTGGTGGCACCGGTATCTTACCGGTGCGGGTGCACAGGTTGAAAGCCTGTGCCACCAACGGGGGCGGGCGGGACGCCCACCCTCCTCCCCAAACCCTTGCTTTTTGGCGCTGATCTGGTAGAGTGGTGCCGCCGGTCCACGCAGGCGTAGTTATCCCGGCCGGTTACCCGGTACTATATAGTCATGGCCACGATTAACGATTTGGTGCTGGTCCACCTGGACCGCAAGCCCGCATTTTACGCCCGCATCGACGATATTACCCCGGATGCCAAGCGGGGGTGGTATCAGGTGGAATTGCTGGTGCTCTCTCTGCCTCCCCAGACCCTGGTCTGGATCCTGGAGGAGACGCACCTCCAGGGAGAGGAGTACACCATGGGGGGGCGGCCGGTGCAGCTGAGGCTCATTCCCCTCAAAGCCCCGCCCCAACCCGGCTCTCCGGCTCCGGCCGGCAAGGCCAAGGTGATCCCGCTGGTCCGGAAGCCCTGAGTTGATGGCGCCTTAGCCGGGGGTTCAGTGGCCGGACTCTGTCGGTTGGTACATCCAATATTTCTGCCACCAGGGCATCTTGCGCCAGATGAACAGCAATTTCAGATAATAGAGGTACCGGTGGCGGGCGATGGCCCGCCTGACCTGGCCGGCCACCCGGGGGTCCACCGCGGGCGGCTGGGGGACGCCGGGGCGGGCCAGTACCTGAAACGCGTCCCGGCGCCATACCCGCAACTTTTCCTCCTGCCAGCCGGCCTTCGTGAGCAGCCACCTTAGGGTCTGGGGGGCAAAGTAGAAGTTGTGGGCCGGGGAAAACATCCGCCGGAAGCTCACCTTGGGGGCCATGATGTTGGGGGTTTCCAGGAAGAGCCAGGTTTCCGGGTGGGCATAGGTCCGGGCCTGGCGCAGGAAGGCCAGGGGCTCGGGAAAATGCTCGATGACGTGGGAGGCCAGGATCAGGTCGAAGGGGGCAGCTTCGAAGGCCGCCTCCTCGAAGCGGCCGGGAAAAACCGTCAGGCCGTGGTGATCCCGGGCATAGGCGGCCTGCTCGGGGTCGGGCTCCACCGCCCACACCTGGGCTCCCAGGCCTTTCAGCCTGGCCCCGACCAGGCCCAGGCCGCAGCCGACCTCCAGGACGCGACAACCGGGTGTAAAGACCGGCTGGATCATGGGCCACTGGAGGTTCCAGCGTTTCTCCAGCTTGCGGAGTTGGCGCGGCAAACCGGCATCACCCGTGTGCCACTGCCGGTGACTCACGGCCAGCTCGAGACGATCCTGGTCCTCGATCACCGGGTTGTGATAGACCAGGCCGCAATCCCGGCATTCCACCGTGGCGAAGGTGAGGCCCCGTTCCCGGCGCCGGGCCACCAAAGAGGTGTGATCGTGCTCACAGAGAGGGCAAAGGATATTTTTCATGGGGTCTCAGCCTTACCGTAGTAACCATATATGCGGATAAAGGCCCTCAAGTCAACCTTGCACTCCGGGCCCTGGAACCTTATTATAAGGTGTAGTTCACTGACTATCTTCATAAAATATCGAGACATGGCTTGCTGCCCCTGATTTTGGGGCTGGAGTTTTTTAATGCGGATTTTGCTGGTTCAGCCCACTACCAAATATCCTAACCTCAAACCTCTTCGCAGTAAAACCCGTTGGCTGGTGGGAATCACCCTGCCTTATCTGGCGGGCCTCACTCCCAAGGGCATCCAGGTGGACCTGGTGGATGACCGCCTGGCGCCCATCCCGTACCACGGGGACTATGACCTGGTGGGGATCACCACCACCTGCGCCACCGCGGAACGGGCCTTCGAAATTGCGGCTGAGTTCCGCCAGCGGGGCCGGTTGGTAGTGATGGGCGGGTTTCACGTCTCCTTACACCCTGAGGAGGCCATGGAGCATTGCGACGCGGTGGTGGTGGGCGAGGCGGAGTCGGTGTGGGGCGATGTGCTGGAGGATGCCCGGGTCAAGCGCCTGAAGCGCCGCTATCAGGCGCCGGAGTTTCACGATCTGACGGGGCTGCCCCGGCCCCGCCTGGAGTTGCTGGATTACCGGCGTTACCGGGTCAAGATTATCCCCACCCAGACCTCCCGGGGTTGCCCCTATCACTGCGCCTTCTGCGAAGTCCCCATTGTTTACGGACACACCTACCGCCGGCGGCCCCTGGATGAGGTCATCGCCGAGATCAAGGCCAACGTGCGCATTACCGGCTTGAAGAACATCTATTTCATTGACGACAATCTCACCGGCCACCGGGAGTACGCCAAAGATCTGTTCAGGGCCCTGAAGCCCTTGCACCTGAAGTGGAGTTGCCTCTGGACCATCAACACCTCCCGGGACGAGGATCTGCTTGACCTGGCCAAGGAGTCCGGCTGCAACCACGTGAACATCGGCATCGAGAACGTCTGCCAGGAGAGCATCTCCTCCATCGAGAAGGTGCAGAATCCGGTGGCCGAATACGAGTGGCTCCTGGGACGTTTACGGGAACGGGGCATCTTTTACTCCCTGAACTTTATGTTTGGCCTGGATGGTGACCACCAGGAGCTGTTTGACGAAACCCTGGCTTTTTTGGAAAAGATCAAGGCGCCCATGGCCTTCTTCAATGTGGCCACACCGCGGCGGGGCACTCCCATGTGGGACCAGCTTAAGGCCCAAGGCCGGGTCCACAACCCGGATGCCGAGAAGTATTTGGGGATGGTGTGCAATTTCTTCCCCAAACACATGACGCCCGAGGCGTGCGAGGCCGGGGTCTGGCGCTGCTTTCAAAAATTTTACTCGTTTCCCTCCATCTTCCGCCGGCTGCTCATGCCTCCGACCAGCTATATCTTTCAGGGACTGCCCAGCAACCTCTTTTTCCATTGGGCGGCGATGCGCAAGATCGACCCGGTGGATTATTATTAGGCTAGTGAAGCAGGGAAGGGAAGGCCGCACTCAGGCCCTCGACGACGAATTGCACCGCCAGGGCGGCCATGATCAGGCCCATGATCCGGGTGAGCAGGCGGATGCGGGTTTCTTTGAGAACGCTCAGGAGGGACTGGGCGAAACGGAAGCAGAGGTAGGTTAAGAGCAAGACTAGGGCCAGGGACAGGAGGATAAGGAGATCCTCTAGATAATTTTTCGAACGGCTGGTCAGAACCAGCACGGTGGATATGGACCCGGGACCGCTGAGCAAGGGGAAGGCCAGGGGAACCAGGGGCACGTCCCGGTAGTCAGCGGCGTTGAGGCTGGAGGAGGTGTCGATGCGGTTGAAGTGACCCCGTCCTTCCAGCATATCGATGGCGATGCGAAAGAGGATGAGTCCGCCGGCGATTTGCAAGGCCGGGAGGGTGATCCCGAAAAACTGCAGGATAAGGCGCCCCACCACAATGAACAGGGTTAGGATGAGGAAGGCCGAGAGGCAGGCCTGCCAGGCGAGGGCCCGGGCGGTGGCGGGGGCGAATCTCGCCGACAGGGTCAGATAGGGGAAGATATTGCCCAGCGGGTCGATGATGATGAACAGAGAGATCAGGCTGGTAACGAGAAAGGCCCCATGAGCATCTAGGAAACCAGGTCCCATGATGAAAATCGCCTCGCTAAAGAAGGGTAAATTATGAGCAACTACCAAGTGAATAAAACCTACCAGGAAATTAATGACAAAATTAAGCGAGGTCAAGCGGTGGTGGTTACCGCCGAAGAGATTATTGACATCGTGCGCCGCAAAGGCGAGGTGGCCGCG
>JAHIKF010000141.1 GCA_018897875.1 Pseudomonadota bacterium
CGGCTGGCTGGACTGGTCCATCACCCGCCCTCTTTACCGGCGTCAAGGGCAGTCCGACAACCGGCTTCCAATTGCCGATTCTTAAATCCCCCTAAATCCCCCTTTTCCAAAGGGGGACTTTAATAGGTATTCCTTATAGTTCCCCCCTTTTCTAAAGGGGGGTTAGGGGGGATTAGAATGATTCCGCTATCGGAAAATACGTTTGGCATTCGCTATAACCCGGTTTCCTCCCGCCACTTGCCACACCCGGACCCTACCAGTTATGATAAAGAGGCGCCCTCATCCCGGGGTTCCCTGGAGGCGGGTCAGTATCCACTCTGTCGCGAAAAGGTCAGGTTTACCTATGAAATACGTCATTCTGGTAGGTGATGGCATGGGGGACTACCCCATGGCCGAGTTGGGAGGCAAAACCCCGCTGGAGGCGGCCAAGACACCCTTTATGGATGAACTGGCCCGGCGGGGCGAACTGGGGTGCGCCCGCACCATCCCTCCGGGCAAAGAGCCCGGCAGCGACATCGCCAATCTGGCCATCATGGGGTATGATCCGGAGCGCTACCACACCGGCCGGGCGCCGCTCGAGGCCGCGGCCCTGGGAGTGGACCTGGCCCCCGCGGAGGTGGCCTTCCGCTGCAACCTGGTGACCCTGCGGCACGAAGGCCCGCAACTCATCATGGAGGACTACGCCGCCGGGCACATCACCAGCGAGGAAGCCCGGGAGATCATCCAGGTGCTGGATTCAGCCCTGGGCCGGGACGGACGCCGCTTTTACCCGGGGGTGAGCTACCGGCACCTCCTGGTGTGGACCGAGGGGGACGCGGCCTGGCGCACCTACCCGCCCCATGACTGGACCGGCAAGGAGGTGGGCCACCTCATGGACGCGGGCGCCGCCGCCCCCTTGTGGGACCTGGTGCGGGCCTCCTGGCCCATCTTGAAGGATTACGACATTAACCGCCGGCGCCTGGCGGCCGGGAAAAGGCCGGCCACCTCCATCTGGCTCTGGGGGCAGGGACGACCGCCCCAAATGCCCACCCTGAACGAGCGCTTCGGCCTTACCGGCGCGGTGATCTCGGCGGTGGATCTCATCCGGGGCATCGGCAAGTACGCCGGGCTTAAGCCCATTTTGGTCCCCGGGGCCACGGGCTTTTTGGATACCAATTACGCCGGCAAGGTGGCCGCGGCCCTGGACGCGCTCAAGGAAATGGACCTGGCCTTCGTCCACGTGGAGGCCCCGGATGAAGCGGGCCACAGCGGCGAACTGCAACTCAAGCTCCAGGCCATCGAGGACTTCGACGCCAAGGTGGTGGGGCCCATGCGGGCGGGGTTGGATCAGCTGGGGGATTACCGCCTCCTGGTGCTCTGCGACCACTTCACGCCGCTTATCCTGCGCACCCACACCGATGAGCCGGTGCCGTTCATCCTCTACGACTCCCGGACCCCGGGTGACCGTCCCCGGCCCTACACCGAGGCCGCGGCCAAGGATGCCGGCCTGCTCCTGGACCAGGCGGCCGACCTGCTGCCCCGGCTGCTGGAACGGTAGAAACAATTGGGGGGAGGGCCAGGGTTTTTCGTAAGGCGTCCCTGCCCGCTTACAAAAAACAAAACCCGTATAAATAAGTAGGGGCGACCCGTTGGGTCGCCCTTGTTCGTCGGCAAAAATTTACTTTTGAAGAAAAGGCCAGGCGCTCGGTCCCTGCCCTCCTTCAAAAATCCCTACACTCTTTTTAACCGAAAACGGAAAACAGAAAACAGTATTATTCGGCCTGCTCCTTTATGATGCGGCCCTGGGTGGCGAAAGAAAACCCCTGGGCCCCTAATGAGCCGATTATCAGGCATTCGATAATCGGTTCATTGACTTTTTTTTCGGCTTGCCACTGGATAATAAAATTAGCGCCCAGACCTTCCGCTTCTTTCTTGGACTCCTTAACCACCACCCGCATAGCTCCCAACGGATTGAGGCTAACCGGCGCCTTGAGGTAGCTGCCGACTTTTTGGCCCTCGGTGTTGTATTCATCTATACGAGCTATGGTGATCGCCTGGGCCGGGTCGGTGTTATGAATCACCAGGTTAGTCCGGAGAGGGACCGTCATGTAGATGGGCGGTCCACTGATAACATTTGAATAACTCGGTATATAAACCGTTTGGCCTTTTATTAGTTTAACGGCAGCTGAAGCCGCCCCGCCGCTTAAAAAGAGCACCAGTGTCGCCAGGCTGGCGAACCAAAACAGCCGTCTCACCTTCTGCATCCGCATCTCTTGTTCTCCTTGAGGGCCGGGGTAAGGGAAATTGCCCACCGCGTTATCGACGCGATGACCGGACGAGTTAAAAAACGTGCAGACCGGTTGACCCTTAAGTTCCGGGGCCGGCTGGGACCGGAGCCGCGCCTCTTTAAACCTGGTCCTGAAGGTAGCGCACCGCGTTCTTGAAGATGGCCAGGCCGGCGCCCACCTGTTCGGGGTAGGGTTCCCCCCGCCGGCGCCAGGCTTCTTTTTCCCGGGTCCAGGTGGGGTGCTGGAACGAAGAGATATGGGCTTCGGGGTGGGGCATGAGGCCCAGGACCCGGCCGGTGGCGTCCGTGACGCCGGCGATGTCCAGCAGCGACCCGTTGGGGTTATGAGGAAACCGGCCCAGGGCTAAACTTCCCGAGGGGCCGGCGTATTTCAGGGCGATCTGCCCCCGGTCGGCCAACTCCGCCAGGATGGGGCCATCGGCGTAAAATTTCCCCTCCCCGTGGCGGATAGGCAATTCCAGGCGATCCAGCCCCTGAGTAAACACGCACTTGGAGTCCATGGCCTTGAGGTGGACCCAGGCGTCCCGAAAATTGCCGCAGTCGTTGGGGATGAGCGCCGCCAGACGGGCGTCGGCCCGCCCGGGCAGGCCCGGCAGCACCCCCAGGTTGACCAGGACCTGGAAGCCGTTGCAGATGCCGATGACCAGGCGGCCGGCCTGGATGAACTCTTGTAAGGCCAGGCCCAGGGCCAGCTTCAGCCGCAAAGCCAGAATGACCCCGGCGCCGTGGTCGTCACCCCAGGAAAATCCACCGGGCACGGCCAGGAGGTGGTAGTCCCACAGGAGGCCCGGATTCTCCAGCAGATCGGTGGTGTGGACCCGCACCGCCTCGGCCCCGGCCCTCTCAAGGGCGAAGGCGGTCTCGTAGTCGCAGTTGAGGCCGTAGCCATAGAGCACTAAGGCCTTTGGCCTCAGTGCCGGGTTTTGGGTTTTGGGTTTTGGGTTTTGGGTTTTCATAAAATCAAGCGGCATGGATAACAATCAGTAATTTGGCTGGCAGTGCCCACCCGCATTTTTGATACTCGTTCCCAAGCTGAGCTTGGGAACGTAACATTTTTGGCCCAAGCTCTGC
This sequence comes from Pseudomonadota bacterium, assembly GCA_018897875.1. Classification (GTDB taxonomy): domain Bacteria; phylum Desulfobacterota; class Desulfobaccia; order Desulfobaccales; family 0-14-0-80-60-11; genus 0-14-0-80-60-11. The sequence goes on from JAHIKF010000141.1 coordinate 3,359, forward strand.
TTGGGCACCATCACTTTTGATTACTTAACCCAATAACTAATGGAAAGCAGAGCCTTGCATCCAAGGGGATTCCCAAGCAGGAGCTTGGGAACCAGGTAAAAACTTATGGTGCGTAAAACGCACCCTACGAAAAACTACTTCTTGCCGCCCTTTTTTGATTTGGGCTTGGGTTTGGGGGCCGCCTTCTTTTCTTCGCTCCGCTTTTTAGCTGCCGCCAGTTCCACGACCTTTTCCCGCTTCACAACCACCCGTTTCGCCTCTTTCCGCCAGGCAAAGATGATGGGGCTGGCCACAAACACCGAGGAGTAGGTGCCCACCAGGACGCCTAAGATCATGGCCAGGGCGAAATCTCTCAGGACCACGCCGCCGAAGAAATACAGGGCCACCACCACCAAAAACACGGTGGTGCTGGTGATGATGGTCCGGGACAGCACTTCATTGATGCTGAGGTTGATAATCTCTCCCAGTTTGCCCCGGCGCCGGGCCAGGTTTTCCCGGATGCGGTCGAAGACCACCACGGTGTCGGTGAGGGAGTAGCCCGCGATGGTCAGAAGCGCGGTGACCACCAGCAAGGTGATTTCGATGTTGAACAGCCAGAAGACGCCCAGGACGGCCAGGACGTCGTGGAAGGTGGCCATGGTGGCGCCGATCCCGAAGATGAACTCGAAGCGCCAGGCGATATACACGATGATGCCCACCAAGGAGATGACAATGGCGACAATGGCCTTATTGCGCAGGTCCTGGCTGATGGAGGCCCCGATCTCGGATTTGCCGATCACCTTGAAGTCATTCTCCGGCAGGGCTTTATTGAGAATTTTCACCAGGTGGCTGGACATTTGGCCCACGGAGTCCTCGGACTTCTTGAGCTTGACCATGAGTTCCTTGCCGCCTTCGAGCTGCTGGATCTCGGCGTGGCCCCAGCCTTCCTTGTTCAGGATATCCCGGACCGCGTTGACGGTGAAGGGCTTGGCCGCGGTCATCTCCACCAGGGCGCCGCCGCTGAACTCCACCCCCAGGTTGCCCTGGCCACGGGAGAGCTGCACGAAGGCCACGACCCCCAGGAGGCACAGGGCCCCCGTAATGATAAAGGCGTAACGGCGCCAGCCGATGAAGTCAAAATTGGTCAGCTTGAAGAATTCGAAGAAACTGAGCTTTTTTAACCAGCGCTTGAGGACCACCCAGTCGTACACCACCCGGGTGCCGAACAGGGCGGTGAACAGGTTGAGGGTCACGCCCAGGCTCAGGGTGACGGCAAAACCCTTGATGGGCCCGGTGCCGAACAGGAAGAGGGCAAACGCGGTAATCAGGGTGGTGACGTGGGAGTCGATGATGGTCCAGAAGGCCTTGTCATAGCCCCCGTCGATCCCGGCCTTCAGGGGCTTGCCGGCATGAAACTCCTCCCGCATGCGCTCGTAGATCAGCACGTTGGAGTCCACCGCCATCCCGATGGACAGGATGATACCGGCGATGCCCGGCAGGGTGAGGGTGGCGCCCAGGAGCGACAAGGCCCCCAGGAGCAGGATGACGTTGAGGATCATGGCGTAGTTGGCCACCAGCCCGGAGAGGCGGTAGTAGAAGATCATAAAGCCGATAACCAGGAGGGTGCCGATGAGGCCCGCTGTGAGGCCTTTCTTGATGGAGTCGGCGCCCAGGGTGGGACCCACGGTGATATTCTGGACGATCTTGACGGTGGCGGGCAGGGCCCCGGCCCGGAGCACGATGGCCAGGTCATGGCCCTCGGCCGTGGTGTAGGAACCGGTGATCTGGGCCTTGCCGCCGCCGATGCGCTCCTGGATGACCGGGGCGGAGCGCACGATCCCGTCCAGAATAATGGCCAGGCGGCGCTTGACGTTCTCCCCGGTGATCCGGCCGAACTCCGCGGCCCCCCGGCGGTTAAAGTCCACGGACACGTAGGGTTCATTGTAGTCGCCGATGCGCACCACGGCGTTTTTCACCGCCTCGCCGGTCATCAGGACCTTCTTTTTAAGCAGTAAGGGCTTGGACTCCATCCGGCCGGTCTCCCGGTTGAGGCTCTTTTCGATATACACCTCATCTTCGGCGGGAATCTTGTCGGATAAAGCCTGGTTGAGCTCCTCCCGGGTATAGCCGGGTTTGAGCTTGCCGCTCTTGAGCGCGGCTTCGATCAATTCCGGCAGATTGATCGGAGCCTGGTCGTCCACCAGCTTGAATTCCAGCTGGGCCGTCTGGCCGATGAGGTCCAGGGCCCGCTGGGGGTCCTGGACGCCGGGGAGCTGGACCACGATCTGGTCGGCCCCCTGGCGCACCAGGACCGGCTCGGTCACTCCGAACTGGTCAATGCGGTTGCGCAGGACCTCCAGGCTCTGGGACAGGGTGCGTTCCTGGAGTTGCTTGATTTCCTCCGGCGTCAGGCTCAGGGTGAAGACCAGACCCCCGTCCTGGCGTTGGGACTCCCCGGCCGCCAGGTGAGGGAACTCCTCCTTGAGAAATTTCTGGAAAGCCGCCTGTTCGTCTTTATTGGGCAGGGTGACGGGCAGCGAGTCTTTGGCCACATCTCCGATCTTGAGGCCCAGGCCCCGCTTCTCCCCCATCTCCTTCAGATCGTTGGCATCCCGGTTCAAGGCATTTCTGACCGCACTCTCCATGTCCACCTGGAGGATCAGGTGCATGCCCCCTTTCAGGTCCAACCCTAACTTCAAACCGCGGCTCACATGCTGTTCCCACCAGCCGGGGAGTCCCCCGGTGAGGGAAGGGAGCACGAACATGATAGCAACGACGGTGAGGATAAATAAGAAGAGAAATTTCAGGCGAACCGCTCGCAACATGCAACTATCTCCTTAGCGCCGGGGATGAGTCCGACGTCGACCAAACTATATTTCCCTTAATTACCGGGAGGTTATGGCATAGAGAACTACAAGGGAAGTGCTCCGCCCCCGGGTTTAGCTCAATTTAACAAAATTATCTTAGACTTGCCGGACTGTCAAGGATAATGGCCATGGACACTGCGGCAGAGTGTCGGAGATTTCAGTCAAAACTGCCGGTCAAAAAAGAATTCTTCCTCAGGCAACTTCAAGGCGGTGAGGAAATTCCCATACACCGCGCCGGTGTCGATGCCGATCTTGTTGGGCATGAGCAGCGGCTGCTTGAAAGGCGTATGGCCAAAAATGACCCGGCGGCCGAAATCCTCCTGGGACGTGATGAATTCGCCCCGAATCCACAACAGGTCGTCTTCCACCTGCTCGGCCAGGGGCACGCCGGGCTTGAGGCCGCCGTGGACGAAGATATAATCCGGGGTTTCATAGTAAAGGTCCAGGTCCTGGAAAAACTGGGCGTGGTCCGGCGGCAGCGCCAGGCCTTCCCGCTTCACCCAGGCGTCACCCCAGTACCCTTCCACGGTCACCCTGCCGCCGTTAAAGATAAACATTTCGGCCGGCCCCCCCGCAAGGAAGTCCAGCAACATGGCCTCATGGTTGCCCTTGAGGCAGATGATCCGCCCCGGCGGGGCCAGGTTTTTCAGGCGGATGATATAATCCACCACCGCCCTGGACTGGGGGCCCCGGTCGATATAATCCCCCACGAACAACAGCCGATCCCGCTCCAGATCGGGGTTGATCTTGTCAAGGAGGCGTTCCAGGGATTCCAGGCTCCCGTGGATATCGCCGATGGCGTAAAGGTCGTCGCTCATTTGAATCCTTCAGGGGTTCGTAGGGGGGCACCCATGTGTGCCCCCTGAGGGCGGACACGCAGGTCCGCCCCTACAATGCTTATGCGGTTACAGCCCGCGAAAGAGTTTTTCCCGCCGGTCCAACCGGGTGAGGCCCGCCTCCCGGGCCGTTTGTTGGGCCTGTTCATGCTCCAACGCCGTGAGGAATTTTCGTAAGCTCGGGTGCTCCCCGGCCCGGCCGCAGGGCCGGTACTGCCCCATGACGTTGACATAGGTCCGGGGCGAGACCTCCCGGGCCAAAAATTCCATGACTGCTCTGGTGCCCGCCAGACCATCGGGCAGCACCAGGTGCCGCACCAACAGGCCGCGGCGCGCCACCCCATTATCATCCACCGCCAGATCGCCCACCTGGCGGTGCATCTCTCTAACCCCCTGGCGGGCGATTTCGGGGTAGTCCTCCGCACTACAAAAATCCCCGGCCACCTGCGGGTCCCAAAACTTGAAGTCCGGCATATAAATATCCACCACCCCGTCCAGGAGCCGCAAGGTCTCCAGGGCATCATAGCCCCCGGTGTTATAGACCAGGGGAGTTTTAAGGCCGCCCGCGATGGCCGCCGGCAGCGCCGCCAGGATCTGGTAAACCTGGTGGCTGGGGGTGACGAAATTGATATTGTGGCAGCCCCGCTTCTGGAGCGCCAGCATGATGGCGGCCAGAGCCTCGACGCTGATCTCTTCGCCTTCCCCCCCGTGGCTGATCTCGTAATTCTGGCAGAAGAGGCAGTACAGGTTGCAGTGCGTCAAGAAGATGGTGCCGGACCCCTGGCTTCCCACCAGGGGGTCTTCCTCGCCGAAATGGGGCCCATAAGACGACACCACGGGCTTATCGCCGGTGCGGCACAGCCCCAACTCCCCGTGATGCCGGTCCACCAGACAGGTGCGGGGACAGAGATTGCATTGACTCAAAATCTCATAAGCCGCATCAATCTTCGCCTGGAGCAACCCCCGGCGATGCGTCTCTAAGTAGGCTGGCTCCCATGCTTCCATGGCGTTTCCTCAGTGAGCAGTAAGCGGTAAGCAGTGAGCAGTTGCGGAAAACGGTTATCTTTCTCTTTTGCCTACTCCCTGGATTGAAAAATCTTTCGTAGGGTGCGTCCTACGCACCATTAGTCCAGTTGAGTGGGGGGCGAGGACGCCCACCCTACCTGACTTTTCATGCTTTATGGGTGCGCCGAAGGCCCATGAGCAACTGCTTTGGCAAGTCCATTTCTTAGTACAGTGGTCCCTAAATACGGTAACGCATTTCTTACTCCGTGAAGATCACTTCCCCCTCACCCTGACCCTCTCCCCCATTGGGGGAGAGGGGAAAAG
>JAHIKF010000142.1 GCA_018897875.1 Pseudomonadota bacterium
ATATTGCACAAGAAAAAATTTGTTCCAGGCGGTCAAGCCGACATTTATCCTTATACACCATACCAGGCGCACCCGCCGCTGCAAATCAGAGAATTCCTTAATTTCTTGTCAAAAATTTTCTGACAATGCCCCTGGCGCGCACTGCCGCATCGTCCTCCCGACCCGCCGGAAAATAAAGGGCGCCCACCCGGAGCGCCCCGATTCATGCGACGAGCCACCCAGACGGTCCTTAAATCTCCCCGTCCTGCTCCATTTTGGCCAGGGCCTCGAACCGGATATCCATGCCCAAAATCCCCTGGATTTCGTCAGCATCATTGCGCACCGGCACGCTCACGGTGATGCACAGAGCCCCGGTGAACCGGGAGGTGTAGAAGTCCGAGACAAACACCTTGCCCGTCTTGATGGGCTCGATAAACCAGATGCGGTTGGACAGGTCCTCATCCAGTTTCATCTCGGCGTACTTGGCCCGGTCCACGATGTGGGTGATGTTCCGGGTGATCTTGCGCCCGTCCAGGTTGACGACATACATGAACTGGGTGAAGGGAAAGTTGTCCAGGGCCCGCTGAAGGACCGGCTCCATCAACTCCGGATCCATGGAGCGGATCTCTGCCGACAAGGCCAGGTCCGCGGCCAGGTGGGCCGCCAGCTTGTAGGCCTTCTGTTTGAGTTGGTAGAATTCCGACACGAAGAGCTCGGAGAGGTACCGGCGGGCCATGTTTTCCATCTCTTCGTCGGAGATGGTGGTGCAGCGTCCGGACTCGTACATTTCCATGATGCGCTTGAAGATCTTGGCCACCCCGGGGTGGTTCTTGTCCACCGCCCGTTCCCCTTCCAGTTGCAGCCGGGAATTGAGCCAATGGACGATGCCGGCCTTGCCGGATTTGTCGGTGATGGTGATCCGGATGGGCCGGTTCAGGATCTTGCTCGTATCGAAGGCATTATAGATCTCCTCGTTCTTGAGGAGCCCGTCGGCGTGAATGCCGGCGCTGGTATTGTTGAAGTTCTTCCCCACAAAGGGGTAATTGGGCGGAATGTGATAGCGCAGTTCCCGCTCGAAATATTCGGCAATCTCGCTGATCACCGTGGTGTCAATCCCGTCGGTGGCGCCCCGCAGCGAGATATACTCGATGAGCATGCCCTCGATGGGGGCGTTGCCGGTGCGCTCCCCGAAACCCAGAAGCGCCCCGTTCACCGCGCCGCAGCCGTAGAGCCAGGCGGTGACACTGTTGACCAGAACTTTGTGGAAGTCATTGTGGCCATGCCACTCCAGGAGATGGCCCGGCACCCCGGCATCGTCGATCATGGCCCGCACCAGCTTGGGCACGCTCCGGGGCAGGGCGGCCCCGGGATAAGGCACGCCGTAGCCCATGGTGTCGCAGAGCCGCATCTTGATGTCGACGCCGCTCTCGGCCCGCAGCTTCATCAACTCGATGGCAAAGGGGACGCAAAAGCCGTAGATGTCGGCCCGGGTGACGTCCTCGAAGTGGCAGCGGGGGATAATGCCCATACCCAGAGCGGCCTTGACGATGGACAGGTATTCATCCAAGGCCTTTTTCCGGCCCCAATTCAGCTTCAGGAAGATGTGGTAATCCGACACCGAGGTGAGGATGCCGGTTTCCTTGAGACCCATCTCCTTCACCAGGGCCAGGTCCGAGGCGTGGGCCCGGATCCAGCCGGTGATTTGCGGGAATTCATAGCCCCGCTCCCGGCATTGCGCCACGGCCTCTTTGTCCTTGGCGCTATAGAGGAAAAACTCGGTCTGCCGGACGATCCCCTTGGGACCCGAGAGGCGATGGAGCAGGTCGAAGATATCCACGATCTGGCGCACGGTGTAGGGTGGCCGGGCCTGCTGCCCATCCCGGAAGGTGGTGTCGGTGAGCAACATCTCCTCGGGGGGGTCGGGCATGACGAATTTGTAGTCGAAGTCGATACGGGCCACTTCCGTATAGGGGAAGATGTTCCGCATCAGGTTGGGCTCTTCCACCTCCTGCAACCGATGATGCCAAAAAGTGGAGTGCTCATGATCCAATAACCGGCGATCTTTATTCCAGCGTGACATTTTCTTAGTTTCCTGTTTTCTGTTTTCTGTTTTCCGTCGGGGTGACCCGCTGGGTCGCCCTATCATTTTCCACCCGAATCCTATGCTTCCAATCTCAATCCCAGTTCAAGCCAATTTGGGACTGTCCGCTTAAAGGTCTCGATGTCGTAATGTGATGTGATGCCACCCCACATTTTTTAGCTGACCGCTGACCGCTGATAGCTGACTGCTATTTTTCCAGCCTCAAACCCAACTCCAGCAGTTGTTCCGGGTCCACCGGGGACGGGGCCCTGGTCACCAGGCAGGCGGCCTTCTGGGTCTTGGGGAAGGCGATTACCTCCCGGATGGAGCGGGCCCCGCACAGGATGGCTACCAGGCGGTCAAACCCGAAGGCCACGCCCCCGTGGGGCGGCGCCCCGAATTCCAGGGCCTCCAGGAGAAAGCCGAATTTTTCCTCCGCTTCCGCTGGGGTAATTTTCAGGGCCTCAAAAACCGCTTGCTGAATATCCCGGCGGTTGATCCGGATGCTGCCGCCGCCGATCTCGGTGCCGTTGAGCACCAGGTCGTAAGCCCGGGCCCTGACCTTCCCCGGGTCGGTGGCGAGCCAGGGGAGGTCCTCCTCTTTGGGGGCCGTAAACGGGTGATGCATGGCTGCGAAGCGGCCCGCCTCGGGGTCATACTCCAGCAGGGGAAAATCGGTGACCCACGTCAGGCCGAAGGTGTCCTCGGGAATCAGCCCTTCCCGTTCGGCCAGATTCAGCCGGACCTGTCCCATGGCGGTGCAGGCCACGGTGGGGACATCGGCCACAAACAGGAGCAGGTCACCTTCTTTGGCTTCCAGGCGCGCCTCGATGGCGGCCTTGACCCCGGCGGGAAAGTACTTGGCCAGGGGCGACTGCCAGCCCTGGCTCTGGAGCTTTACCCAGGCCAGGCCCCGGGCCCCGTACACCCCGGCCAGGGCGATGAGTTCGTCCAGCTCTTTCCGGCTCAGCTTGGCCAGGCCCGGGCCGTTGACGGCCTTGACGATCCCCCCCTGGTCCACCACCTCCCGGAACCGGGTGAATTCCGCCTCGCCCACCAGGTCGGTGACGTCTTTGATCTCCAGCCCGAAGCGGGTGTCCGGGCGGTCCAGCCCGAAGCGGTCCAGGCATTCCTGGTAGGTCAGCCGGGGGAAGGGCGAGGTCAAGTCCACGCCTTTCAGTTCCTTAAACAGGGCCGTGATCATCCCCTCCACCACCCGATAGATGTCGGCTTCGGTAATGAAGGCCATCTCCATGTCGATCTGGGTGAACTCGGGCTGGCGGTCGGCCCGCAAATCCTCATCCCGGAAACACCGGCACAGTTGATAGTAGCGGTCCAGGCCGGCCATCATCAAGAGCTGCTTGAAGAGCTGGGGCGACTGGGGCAGGGCGAAGAACTGCCCCGGCTGGACCCGGCTGGGCACCAGGTAATCCCGGGCCCCCTCCGGCGTGCTCTTGGTGAGGATGGGGGTCTCCACCTCGATGAAGCCCTGGCCGTTGAGAAACTGGCGGGTTACCAAAGCGGCCCGGTGCCGGAAGAGGAGGTTCTTCATGACGCTGGGGCGCCTTAAGTCCAGGTAACGGTATTTCAACCGCAGGGCCTCAGAGATGTCCACCTTATAGTCTTCCAGC
>JAHIKF010000014.1 GCA_018897875.1 Pseudomonadota bacterium
ACCATGAGGGGCTGGCCGTTAAGCTGATATTCCCGGGTGACCTTGATGCCCAGGCGGTCGATCTCCGGGGCCAGCAATTCCAGGCTCCGGTTTAAGGTCACCTCCAGATCGCAGGGGCGGAGGTTGGGGACGCGGGGCCGGGCGAAATCCAAAAATTCCGTGACTTTCTCATTGAGGCGGTTGGACTCTTCCACGATGATCTGGGCCAGGCGATTTTGGGGTTCATAGCGGGCCAACCGGGCTTGCAGAAGCTCGGCGGTGGAACTGATGATTCCCAGGGGGTTGCGGACCTCGTGGGCGACTCCGGCGGTCATTTCCCCCAGGGCCGCCAGGCGCTCCGACTGGTGGAGTTGCGCTTCCAGGCGGCGCTGCTCCTCCTGGCGCCGCTCCAGGATAATGCCGGCTTTTTTGACGATTTGCCGCAAGACCAGAAATAACAGGCCCATGATCACCACGAGGGTGGTCAAAATGATCAGCCGAAAGTTGGCGATTTCGGCCAACTCCCCGGAGATATTCTGGGTAATCTCAATGACGCCCACCACCGGACCGGTCTGGGGGATGAGCTTGTCCTCCAGCCGGAAGGGGATGTAAGCTTTGAGGTTCTGGTGCTTGTAACTGCGAGGCCAGAAGATGCTATAGAAGGTGCTATAACCGGGTAGCTCGAAGTAGTTTTCCCCGGCCAGGGCCCTTTGCACTCCCTCGACATCGTCGCATTTTTTCCCCAGGGGCACTTGGGCGGTGCTATACGAGAAGACGCCCTCCTGATCGTACTGGTTCAGTTGCTCCACGTGAAAGCCATGGATGGTGGTACGGACCACCGTGTCGAGACGCTGGGATTGCTCCGGGTCCGACAGGGTAATGCGCCCGCCCTTTTCGAAGGCGGTGGGCAGGACGAATTGCTGATAGATCTGGTGGTTCAGGTTGGCAGCCAGCAGGATCAGGTAGTCTTCATTTTTCTTCAGGGCCATTTGCTGGGCCCGGAGGGTCAGGAGCACCGTCAGGATGACCGTAAACACTAAAATGACCACAAACCCGGGCAAGGAGAAAAATTTAACCAGGCCGAAGGTGTCCAGGTCTTTCCCCGGACGCCACCAAGAAGTGGTGAGTTTCAGGCGTTTCATAACGGTTCAGGCAATCCGGTATTTCTCCAAAGCCGGCGGGGCATCGGCAAATTCCCGCTGATAGTTTTCGAACCCCCGTCGACCCATCAGGCCATAGGTAGTTTGTTTGCCCCCCTCCACTCCCGGCTGGTCGAAGGCGTTGACTCCGAAGAGGGAAGCTGCCGCCACCGTCACTACTTCCAGGAGGTAGATTAATTGCCCGATGGTAAAGGGATTGATCTCCGGCAGGTGCAAAGTCAGGTTGGGTCGGCCGGCCTTCATGAGATTAAAGGCGGTGGCCTGCCGCTCGCCCTGGAGCAGTTCATTGACGGAGTGCCCTCCCAGGTAGCTCAGGGCTTCCTGGTCGGGATACAGGTCCGGGATTTCTAGCTGGTGCTTGAACTTATCCACGGCCAGAAAGGTGATCAGCTTGTCGGGAGGCCCTTCCATGTAGAGCTGCAATTGGGAATGCTGATCGGTGGTTCCCAAGGCCCGGACCGGGGTACTGCCGGCATTAACCGCGTTGCCCTGGAGATCATGACACTTTCCCAGGCTTTCGGCCCAGAGTTGGCAGAACCAATCCGCCATCCCGGCCAGGCTGCTGGCGTAGGGCATGAACACCAGGGTGGGCCGGGCTTTGGCGGTAGCAAAGAGATAGAAGAGGGCGGCCAGGCGATAGGCCGGATTGTGGTCGACATCCGCGTCTTTCAGGCGCTGATCCATGAACCGGGCCCCGGCCAGGAGTTCCTCCACCTCAATGCCGGCCAGGACGGCAGGCAAGAGCCCCACCGCGGAGAGCACCGAGAAGCGGCCTCCCACGTTGGGGGGAACCGCCAGGGAAGCCAGGCGCTCCCGAGCCGCCAGGCTCCGGAGAGGCCCCTTTTCCGGGTCGGTGGTGATGACCAGGCGCTCCCGGGCCGTGGCCTCCCCCACCCGGGCCTTTAACAGCTTGTACATCCACAGGAATTGGGCCAGGGTTTCGGCGGTATTACCGGATTTGCTGATGACGTTGAAGGCGGTGCGGCGCATATCCAGGCCGTCCAGCAGGCCGTACAGGTAGTCGGGGTCAACGTTGTCGGCTACCCAGAGTCCGAGCTTCAGCTGACGGCGGGCTATGGGGAACTTGTTGTGTTGGGGGTGGCACAAGGCCTGATGCAGGGCCCGGGCTCCCAGGGCGGAGCCCCCGATTCCCAGCACCACCAAATCCCAGCACCACTCCAGCAGCGGTTTGGCAACCTGGCGGACCTCTTTGACGACCTGGGTCTGGTAGGGCAACTCCATGAACCCCAGCTGGCCGCCCTCCCGTTGGCTGGCCAGGGACTGATGAAACGCCCTCAGCCGGGGAGCTAATCCTTGCAGGTCCGTTTCTTTAAGGCCGCTCTCTCCCAGGAACTCTGCCATGGCATAATTGTGGTCGAGGCTCAACTTCATGCTTTGGACCCACTTGGGGTCTTCGTAACGCTTCATGGACATCTCGCTTTCTGAGGTGCAGCCGGGTCAACCCCCGGGACCCAAAAGTTACCGTCTCTGCACACTTTAGCCCAGAGTGCCGGGAGATTCAAGGGGAATCGGTGCACCGCCTGATAGCCCGATCTTTCCTTGACATCATTCCGATACTGCCATTAAGATATGATTAATTATAACAAAAAGAGTTACCGATGTGACCGCCCCTTTACAGCCCGTAAAAAATGTTGACAGATGGCCAGGGCAGAGACGCTCCCAGTCTGGCCGGATTAGCGTTTTTGCCTTTTTTGATTCAATCAGTTATCTTGATTCAGGCGAGCTGGCGGGGTTGGAACGACCATTGCTTAAGATATCAATGAGGTAGTACGTCCAAAATTTCTGGAGCTGGCTGAGCCGGGGAAAGCGCCGGGTGGGAGGGCCGCGGCGCTGGTTCTTGATCTCGTTTGACGTGAAAGGGCACTGATGGAAGCGCAACAATACAAGAAATTATGGTGGGACATCATTCTGGCCACCTTGAGCTTTGCCGTGGTCCCGCTTTTTATCCTGGGAGGGGTAATTTATCACCAGTTCAGCGTCTCGTATACCGCCAAGATCAAGGACAACATGAAGACCCTGGCGGAAAATCGAGCCGGTTCCGTTGATCTCTTCCTTGATGAAAGGATTTCCCAGCTTACCGGCCTGGCCCATACGCACTCCCTAGAACAACTGAAAGACGAAGACTATCTAAATAAGGTCTTTAATATCATTCAGACCCGCTCCAAATCATTTTTGGACCTGGGAGTCATCGACGAGGAAGGCAACCACCTGGCCTATGTAGGGCCATATTATAATCTGTTAAAAAAAGTAAATTACCATGGTGAGAAATGGTTTCATGAGGTAATGGCCACCGGGGTATACGTCAGCGATGTATTTCTGGGATTCAGGAAAATTCCCCACTTCATCATTGCGGTCATGGTGCGGGAGAAGAAGAAGATCTGGATCCTCAGGGCCACCATCGATTCGGACATCATTGACAATATCGTCCGGGCCGCCTGGATCGACAAAAAAGGCGACGCCTTCCTCGTCAACCGGGAAAACATCTTGCAGACCACGCCGCGCTTTGGCGGCAAGGTCATGGAGCCCCCCAAGGCTCCCGACTTCGCCGCAGCCACCGGTACCTCAGTGGAGGAGCTGGACTTTCGCGGCGAGACCCTTCTCTATGCCACCAGCATCATCAAACTGAAAAAGTGGGTCCTGGTGATCCGGGAAGATCCCACCGAGCAACTGACACCGCTGCTCCAGGCCAGATTTCTGGCGGTGTTAATCTCGCTGGGGGGCGTGGTGCTCATCATCATCGGGGCCTACTTCACCACCCGGGCCATGATGAAGGAACTCATGCGGATGGAACAGAAAAAAGCCGCCAGCGATGAAGTGGCCATGCAGTCCAGCAAGATGGCGGCCCTGGGTAAGATGGCCGCGGGCATTGCCCATGAAATCAACAACCCCCTGGCCGTGATCGGCGAGAAGGCCGGATGGATGAAGGATCTCCTGGGCATGGAGGATATGGATGGGAGTGAGAACTTTCAAGAACTATTGGATGCGGTGAACAAGATCGAGTATCATGTGGTGCGGGCCAAGACGGTGACCCACCGCCTTTTGGGGTTTGCCCGGCGGATGGAGCCGTTAACCGAACGGGTCAACATCAACACCGTCCTGGATGAGAGCATCGACTTTTTGGAGAACGAAGCTCGCTACCGCAACATCGATATCCAGACGAATTACGCCCCGGACCTGCCGTTGACCACCACGGACCAGTCCCAGTTGCAGCAGGTGTTCCTGAACATTATCAACAATGCCATCGACGCCATCGGCAAAGAGGGGGAGATCAACATCAATACCAGACCCATAAAGCAGACCAACCGAATATCCATTGAGATCAGCGACAATGGCCCGGGGATGCCCAAAGAGGTGTTACAAAAAATCTTCGACCCCTTTTTCACCACTAAAGAAGTGGGCAAGGGTACCGGCCTGGGTTTATCCATTTCTTATAGCATTATAGAAAAGTTGGGCGGCAAAATCATGGTGGCCAGCGAAGAAGGCCAGGGCACCACCTTCACTATTTATTTACCGGTGAGATGACCCGAGGAGGCGATGGTATGGAGAAATTCAAGATATTGGTTGTGGATGATGAACAGGACTTTCTGGAGACCATTCTCAAGCGGCTAAAGGCGAGAAAGATTGAGGTCACCGGGATGGAGAGCGGCTACAAAGCCTTGGAATTCGTGGATACCCATGACGTTGATGTCATCATTCTGGATGTCAAGATGCCGGGGATGGATGGGATTGAAACCTTGCGGGAGATCAAAAAGAAGAAACCCCTGGCGGAAGTAATCATGCTCACCGGCCACGCCTCGGTGGAATCGGGGATTCAGGGGATGCAACTGGGGGCCTTCGATTATGTCATGAAACCCGTGGCCCTGGACGAGTTGCTGGAGAAGGTGCGCCAGGCTTATGACCGGAAGGTGATCCAGGAAGGCAAGGCCTGAGGGCAGGCGACCAGGAAGGTTGATCAGCACGAGATAGACGGATACCTTCCGTGGATGCGGTTTCCCGGAGGCGCCGGGGGGTCCCCGGGAGTTACCCCTGAGAGATTTTTCAGGCGTGCTTCTCTGGCCGCCGGAGGTGGGTAAAGCGGATGGATGCGCCCGAAAAGAAAGATTGGCTGCTGGATGAACGACTGCTGCAGTCGCAGAAATTGGCCGCCATCGGTGAACTTTCGGCCGGCATCGCCCATGAAATCAACAATCCCCTGGCCATCATCCGCCAGGAGGCCGAGTGGATGCAGCTTCTCCTGAAGAAACTCGGTGGCAGGGACCACAAGGAACTGGAGGAACTTCAGGGGTCGGTCCACCAGATTGTCCAGCAGGTGGACCGCTGCACGGAAATCACCCGCAATTTATTGGATTTTGCCCGCAAACGAGACCCGGTGATTCAGGCCGTGGAGGTCAACCGGATCATTGAAAATATGACCATGCTGGTGGAGAAGGAAGCCAAGCACAAGAATATCACCATCGTTCGCCATTACGATGAGACCTTGCCGATGATCTACAGCGACGCGCCCCAATTGCGCCAGGTGATCCTCAATTTTCTCACCAATGCCACCCATGCCATCGGCAAAGACGGGGTGGTCACCATCACCACGCGGCTGAGCCATGATGATGCCGTGGACATCGTCATCAGCGATACGGGCTGCGGCATCCCGGCAGATCATTTGAGCAAGATCTTCGACCCGTTTTTCACCACCAAACCACCGGGCCAGGGCACGGGGCTGGGGCTGTCCATCTGCCACGGGATCATTCTGCGGCTGGGAGGGCGGATTACGGTGGACAGCCAGTTGGGCCAGGGCACGGAGTTCACCATCACCTTGCCGCGCAGCCGGGAATCGGAGTTGTTTGCCCATGCCTAAGCCCCGGATATTGCTGGTAGACGACGAAGAGCGTTTCCGCACTAACCTCCAAAAGATGCTGGGGGCCCAGGGACTGGCAGTGGGGGCCGCGGGCAGCGGCGCCGAGGCCCTGGAGGAGCTTAAGCTGGCCCCCTACGACGTGATTGTCCTGGATATCCGCATGCCGGGTATGGATGGGCTGGCCACCCTGAAGGAGATCAAGGCCATCAACCCGGAGGTTGAGGTGATCATCTTAAGCGGCCACGCCTCCATGGACGCGGCCATGGAGATCAACCGGCTGGGGGGCTACGATTACCTCATGAAGCCGTGCCCCCTGGAGGAGTTGCTGCTCAAGATCGAGGCGGCGTATGAAAGGAAAGTGGATCGAGAGAAAAGGACCAAAAAGAGCCAGCCCCCGGCAGAAACAGCCTAACCCCCGCCAACCCGGCCGCCATGATTCTTTCCTGGAATTTCGGTTTTCTTCAACCCCCAAAATTTTAAATCCCACCGACAAGCGCCCTTGGCGTTATCCAAATAATTTCGCAACTATTGAATAATTATACAAGTTCATAGTTTAGCACGGTGTCCAACCATTACCCGGCGAGGACTGCGCCTTGATAAAATGCCGCCGTTTTTGCCATCCCCATGGCCTTCATACCGATGGTAATCAACTGGATTATTTTTGCCTCAAGGCCGCAAAGAATAATCCGGAAAATTCAAAAACCCTGCAGTGACACCCGCATTAACCAGTCTCAGCAAAAAGAAAAGGCCACCGAAGTGGCCTAAATTGTTGGTGGAGATGAGGGGACTTGAACCCCTGACCTCCTGCATGCGAAGCCACTCTTCTGCCTGTAATACCCTTATAATATGCATGGTTGACGTAGTTATAGTCTGCCCTCTACCCTGTTTACACCCATTTTCAAAAGAAAACCTCTCACAGATCCTCTCACGCGTATCCGACTATTTCGGCGGGTTTTCTGGATGTCTGGATCGACCCCATAACCCCAAAAAGTCTCCCTTGCAGCGTACCCGAGCGGTCGTATCCGAGAGCACTCAAAAATCCCCCCTTGGACGGGGAGGGAGCGTGTGGAGCAGCCGTAGGCAAGGACCCCCAAAAAGTCACCCTTGGATCGTGGGGAGGCACTTCCGAGAGCTGGCCCCGGGTCAAGACTGAGGGTCCGTGGGTTCGAATCCTACTCCCTCCGCCATGTAACTATATAAAATATGACAATAAATTAAAAAATATAAGTCAAAAAGTGTGTCCCCAGACTGTCCCCAAAAGACCTCCAAGCATCAGTCAGTCATTTTCCGCCGCAGCCTCGAATTGGGCTCAAGCTACCCGTTGCCCTCCAGGGATTATTCTCATTGACTCCCTCCGCCTTTTCGCCATAGATTGCTATATAGAGATTCCGCCACAGGAACGTCATTCCATCAGGGACTTTTCTTTTCATGCCCATACTTGATTGGATCGGCAAGCAGGCCGTGGTGAACCATCAACGGCAGGTGTCATTTCATCTGCTGCGCCGGATCCCTGAGTTGTCGGTGGGGGGATTCAGGAAACGGCAACCTGCTGGTGGAGGGGAAATGTTAATTAGTTCCCATCCGGAAACTGGTTGTTTTATGGTTGTGGTTTTAGCGTCGGAAGACCATTTGGGGCCGACGCCGGGTTAATCAGGGCCTATGAGAGCAAATATGGCGGTTAGCCGGGCATTTTTGCCGAATTTCCCCCTTTTCCGGGCGAACCTCTCCCCTGGTCGGGACGGCCGGGGTAGGTCCTCCTTATTGCGCCCTGAGCAACATCCCCAAAACCAGCACATTGTAAGACACGACGGCACTCCAGACATACTGCCGGAAACCTGGCCATCCCTGCCAGTTGC
>JAHIKF010000143.1 GCA_018897875.1 Pseudomonadota bacterium
GATCATGATGGCAAAGAGCAGCCGGATGCCGTAGCCCCGGATATACTTAACCGCGGTGACGCCGATCTGGGCCCCGATGGAGGCGCCGATCAGCATAAAGACCGCGGCGGTGACATCCACCGCGCCCTTTATCCCGTAGGTCCAACAACCGTAGGCTCCGGCGAAGAGTACGGCGAACAGGTCGGTGCCCACCGCGATGGCCGTGGGACAGCCGATGAGATAAATCAGGGCCGGCATACGGATGAAGCCGCCGCCCACCCCCAGGAAGCCGGAGAGCCAGCCGGTGAACAGGAAGACCCCGGTGACGGTCCAGAAGGAGATGGTGATGCCCGAGGTCGGGAAGTGCATCATGGGGGGCAGGTTCCAGCCTTTTTTCGGCGCTATGGCGATGCCGCTCTTAGTGGCGGCGGCCATTTTGGCGGCTTGGGCCGCGGCCCGCTTGTCTTTGGTGGCGAAATCATAGAGCATGTAACTGCCCAGGCCAAAGAGCAAAACCATGTAAGTATACCGCACCACCGGACCGGCCAGCCCGATCCTGGTGAGCCACATGACGTTTTGGGCGCCGATTTCCAGGCCGATGATCGAGCCCACGATGGATACAAGGCCCAACTTCACGTCCACATTGCCCATTTTCCGGTGCTTGGCGGTGGCCACGATGGATTTGCCGAAGATGTGGGCCAGGTCAGTGCCGATGGCGTAGGCCATGGGGAAGCCGAAGATATTGAGGGCCGGGGTGACTACCCAGGCCCCACCCACACCGAAGAAGCCGCCCAACACCCCCACGGAAAAGCCGATAGCTACCAGGATGAGGACATTGAAATGCAACTCGGCAATGGGCAGATATACGTTGAACATATCAAACATGTGATAATTCCTCCCATTCCCAGCTATTCATGATGGTCCATTTTGCTGACGTCCAAACCCGCGGCCTTCAGGAAGATGTCGGTGATAAAGGCGATAATGGCTCCCATAAGCCCCATGATCACCGTGACGATAATGGCGAAGACCCACTTGTTATGGTTGTACCACCCCGCGAAGAACAAGTTGATCGCGGAAAGGCCTACGGTGGCTACCTGGCGGGTGGCCATATCTTTGACCTTTTCCCCCGGGTCAGCGGCCCAGACCAGGGCAGGCGCTGTCAGCAGCAAAAAATTAATGATGATTGCACATAACCGTTTCAATGTTATTCACCTCCCTTCAATTCATCGAATTTATGACGATAGCCGCCGGCCCTGCAAACCGGGCCTCCGGCTTCCCTAATTTTTGCTTTTGCATTATACAGGCAATGCCCGTGCCAAGCTATAGGGAAAAAAAGGGGCATCGATTAACTAGAGGAATCTAAAAGGAAACCGTGGAGTAAGGGGCATTTTTACCCGGAGGTGGGTGAGCCCTTTCTGTCAGGAATTTTTACAGTGTGTAAAACCAGGGAGGGGGTGGATTGGCAAAAAAAAACTTGAGGCTTATCCGGCGATGAATTTCGGGCTATAATATTAAGATATCCCCTTTTAGTAGCTTACTTTATGAGCTGAAAAGTATTATTCTGCTGAAGGTAGCCAGGGCAAATTTTTTCAGGGAAGTTTATGGGTCTGTTTGATTTTTTCCGCCGCAAAAAGAGGGCCAACGCCTCAGCCCCTAAGTTGAGAGAGATCTGGTGCGGTTTCCAGCAGATATTGGCCGACAATAACGAGGTCATGGGCCTCATCGGCAACCTGGAAGAGATGCTGGTGAGCCAAAAGGATATGGACCGCCCCCATCTCAACTCCCGGATTCGGCTGCTGGACCAGCATGTTGCCTCTCTGGTGGCGGCGCTGAACAAGATTTCCGGGGCCAAGTTCCCGGAGTTGGAGTCGGCCCGGGTCCGGATCAAAGATGCTATCGCGCAGCGTCTGGAAGATACGGCGCTCTTCCCGGCCAGCCCGCTGATCGTGCGCCTGGAAGAGGCGGGCCCCGAGTTGCTGGCGGCCCTGGGAGGCAAAGCGGGCAATCTGGCCCGGGTCAAAAACCAGTTGGCCCTGCCGGTGCCCGACGGGGCGGTGGCCACGCTTTCGGCCTATAAACTCTTCATGGAGCAGGAACTGCCGGACGGTGGCGGCACGCTCCTGTCCCGGCTCAAGTCCGGGCTGCATAACCTGGACCTGGCGAATGAAACCCAGGTGGGGCAAGTTTCCCAGGAGTTACAGCACCTGATCCTGGCCCAGCCAATTCCGCCGGAGCTTGCCAGCGCTCTCCTGACGGCCGCCCAGCGCCTGGCCCCGGAAGGGGGCCATACGCTCGCGGTGCGGAGCAGCGGCGGCCGGGAAGATATCACGGCGTCTTTTGCCGGCCAGTACGAGACCTTTCTGGGGGTGGCCCCGGCAGAGGTCCCGGACCGCTGGCGCCGGGTGGTGGCCAGCCAGTTCGGGGAGGGGGCCATTATTTACTTCAAACTCCAGGGCCTGCTTCTGGAAGAGGCGGCCATGGGGGTCTTGATCCAGCCTCTGGTGAATGCTACGAGCGCCGGGGTCATGTTAACCACGGACCCGGCCGGCGCCTCGCCTGAAACCCTCATGATCAGCGCCACCTGGGGCCTGGCCGCCGACCTGGTGGCCGGCCGGATGAGCGGCGATGAATACCTGGTCAACAAGGCGGATGGCCGCCTGATCCAGGCCCGGCATGGCCGCCAGGAACACCTGCTCCAGGTCCGGGATGGCCGCTTGGAGAAGCAGCCGGTGCCGCCGGAACTGACCCAGGCCCCGGTGCTGGAGGCGGGCGACCTGGAGCGGCTGGCGTCTTATGCCCGGATTTTAGAGGCCCATTGTGGCTGCCCCCATTGTGTGGAGTGGGTCAAGGATGGCCAGGGGGACCTCCAGGTGGTGCAATCGCGCCACCTGCCGCCGGCGGATAATTCCCGGCGCCCCCCTGAGGACATGGCCGCGGCCGCGGCCGGGGCCCAGGTGCTTTTAGGTGGGCATGTAGGCTCGCCCGGGGTGGCGGCCGGGCCGGTTTTTTCTCTGGACCCCGGGCACAGCCTGGCCGAGGTGCCTCCCGGGGTGGTGTTGGTGGTTCCCCGGACCGCGCCGGAGCTGGCCCCGGTGTTGCCCCGGATAGCCGCCCTGCTGGTCGAGACGGGTTCGGCCACCGGCCACCTGATCCTGGTGGCCAGGGAATATGGCGTCCCGGCCCTGGTGGAGGCAGGGGGCGCGGCCGGACTGGCCGCAGGTGAGGTGGTGACCGTGGACGCCTACCACGGCAAGGTGTATCAAGGCCGGGTGGAGGACCTGCTGCGCTATCAGAGGCCCCATCCCCGGTACGCCCCTGACTCGCCGATCCTGGCGCGGCTCCGGGCCGTGGCCGATCTGATTATCCCCGTGAACCTGGTGGACCGGCGCAGCAAAGAGTTCCGCCCGGAGAATTGCCGCACTTACCACGATATCACCCGTTTTGGCCAAGAGAAGGCCATGCAGATCATGTTCGGCCTCATGGACGACGTCGCCCAGGGCCGGGTGCCGGCCCTGAAACTCCTGAAGCTCAAAACCGCGCTGCCACTCAACCTTCACCTGGTGGACCTGGGGGATGGCCTGGCCAGCCACGACACCCCGGTGCCTCCGGAAGACATCATTTCCGTGCCTATGCGGGCCTTGTGGCGGGGCATCAGCTATCCCAACATCACCTGGGCCGGTCCGGTACCGGTGAATGTGGGCGGCTTCTTGCAAGTGCTGGGGCAATCGGCCATTAATCCGCCGCAGAAGTTCTGGGACAAGACCTATGCCATCGTGGCGGCCAACTATGTCAATTACGCCTGCCGCCTGGGGTATCATTTCCAGAGTGTGGACAGCTATGTCGGGGACGTGCCCGCAAATAATTATATCAATTTTACCTTCAAGGGCGGGGCGGCGGACGATACCCGGCGAGTGCGGCGCATCCGGCTCATTGCCACGGTGCTGGATCGTTTGGGCTTCGACATGGAGATTTTCGGCGATGTGATCCGGGCCCGCTTTCGCCGCCGACCGGAGGCGGAGATGGAGGAGCGCCTGGATCTCGTGGGCCGCCTGATGGCTTACGTGCGGCAGATGGATATGGTCATGAAGGATGACAACATCAGTCAGGTCCTGGCGGAACGCTTCCTGGCCGGGCATTATGAGAGACCGGGAGAAGAGGCTGAAACCGGGGAGGGCGGCAATTAACCGGTTCATAGCCGGAAACCGCCTAAAAGCCCCTCCGTTAGCAAAGGGGGGCTAAGGGCAGCAGTGTCCGGATTGGTTTTTGCGAAGGAGGATGATCGTTATACGTGTCCAACAGTTCAAAAATTCGCTAACGCACTTCTTGCTCCGAGAAGATTACTTCCCCCTCACCCTGCCCCTCTCCCCCATTGAGGGAGAGGGGAAAAGATGGGACCGATTTGAGGCTCTGCCAACATCAAAAACCCGGCGACCTCACCTACCCCCTCTCCCCCCGCTTCGGGGGGTGAGGGTTGGGGTGAGGGGGGCAGAACAACCTCATGCAATTTTCTAACCGGACAGTGCTGGGCTAGGGTATTTTATAACTATCTTAATATCTTCATAAAAACCCCTTTTTCATCGGGGGGCTTTGACTGCTGTGGGGCATTTGAAGCCTTTCCGTAGGGATACTAACCGGCGGGGTGGAATTTACCGACCCTGGCCCGGCGATGAGTGGCAAACATGGAGAATATCTTTCCGGTGCTGGTCTGCCCCGCCCAATGGGGCAAATTGATGGTCTGCACCGACGGCTCGGACGAGGGGCAGAACGCGGTGGCGGTGGCCCTGGAACTGGCCCGGGCCTGCGACAGCCAGGTGGTCGCGGTCCAGGCGCTGCACGTGGTCCCGGAATTCCAGGCGGTGGCGCCGGATTTACGGGCTACCCTGGGAAAAGGGGTGCAGGAGAATATGGCGGTCGTCAAGGCCGCAGCCGACAAACTGGGGGTGGCCCTCAAGACCGTGACGCCCGAGGGGCAAACGCCGCATGCCGCCATCGTGGCCACAGCCGAGAAGATCCGCCCCGATCTGGTCATCATGGGCCGGTGCGGGAAAAGCGCCCTGGCCCGCATCTTGATGGGCAATGTCACCGCCCGGGTCATCGGCAACAGTCCGATAAACGTCCTGGTGGTGCCCCGGGGCGGAATGATTGGTTTCCAGCGTATTCTCGTGGCCTCGGATGGCTCCGCCTACAGCCAGGCGGCCTGGGAACTCGCCCTGGCCATGGCCAAGCAGGCGAAAAGCCGGTTGATCGGCGTGGCCGTGGCCCCGGAGGAAGGCGATATCATTGAGGCCAAAGGCATCATCCGCCGGATGCTCACCGCCGCCAACCGGGCCAGGGTGTCATTCAAGGGGGTTAACCCCCAGGGAGTCGCACCTGATACC
>JAHIKF010000144.1 GCA_018897875.1 Pseudomonadota bacterium
CAAGAACGTCCACGACCTGGATTCCGTCATGCTGGCCCACACTCTCAAAACCATGCGGGACGAGGGCAAGATGATCAGCGGCACCGAAGTGGTGGGCCGGCCCCGCATGTTCATCGGCGCCGCGGCCAACCCCTTCGCCGATCCCCCGGAATTCCGGGTGGTGCGCATGGGCAAGAAGATCAACGCCGGGGTTCAGTTCATCCAGACCCAGTGCATCTATCACATGGAGCGCTTCAAGTCGTTTATGGAGATGGCCAACGACATGGGCCTGACGGAGAAGTGCTTCATCATGGCCGGGATTACGCCGCTGAAATCCGTGGGTATGGCGAACTATATGAAAAAATTCGTCCCCGGCCTGGACGTGCCCGACTCCTACATCGCCCGCCTCAAGGGGGTGCCCAAGGACAAGGTGGCCGCGGAAGGCATCAAGATAGCGGTGGAGCAGATTCACGAGTGCCTGGCCATGAAGGGCATCGCCGGCATCCACCTCATGGCCATCGAATGGGAAGAGAGGGTCCCGGAGATTCTGGAAATCGCCAAACTCCTGCCCCGCCCCAAGGTGGAAGCGGATTAAGCCACAGATAATCCAAAGGTAGGGCGGGCGTCCCCGCCCGTCACCGTTTGCAAAGCCCGGTCCGTGAGGATCGGGCTTTTTTTATGGGGTAAGGTTGACTATGATTCCCAAAGATATATAATGACCATAGTCAAATAACCATAGTCCTCTAAAGGTGGAGCGCCATGGACACGTTATCGGTATCGAAATTCAAAGCCACCTGCCTGGCGGTGGTGGAAGGGGTGGCAAAAACAAAGCAGGGAGTCATCATTACCAAACGGGGCAAGCCCATCGCCGAGTTAATCCCCTATGCAGCTGAAACGGAGCCGGTGCCCCTGAAAAATACGGTTGCCTTCATGGGAGATATTATTTCGCCAGTGGCCGCCGAGGACTGGGAAGCTCTCCGATGAAGCCGGTTCTCCTGGATACCCACATCTGGATTTGGCTGAGCATCGGCGATTTGCGCTCCCTTTCCGCCCAGGCCCAACGGTCCTTAAACGGCGGGCCCCGTTGGATTTCAGCCATTTCCTGCTGGGAACTGGCCAAGTTGGTGGAACTGCGGCGCCTCGGCTTCACCATTTCCACTTTGAGTTGGATGCGCCGATCCTTGAACGAAAATCATATTCGCATCGCCGAATTGACCCCGGAAATCGCGGTAGAAAGCACCAACCTGAAGGGATTTCACCGGGACCCCGCCGACCAGATCATTGTGGCCACTTCCCGGGTGTTGGGGATGCCAGTTGTGACGGCGGATCAGAGAATTATCCAGTTCGGCGACGTGGAAACCATTTGATAGGAGTGCCGGCTTATCCCGCCACCTCGCCAACAATCTCGGTCCCTGAGGACCGGGCTTTTTTTATGGGCTGAGTTGTAGTAAGGTGGATAATCATAGTGAGTAACGTCAGTGTCTTCCCCGCCGAGATAGGGGGCTGGTGGTGGCGGGCGGGACGCCCGCCCCACGAGAATGCTCAATGATTGAAAAAGATCTGGTCATCTATAGAAGGAGATTGCCCCATTGGAGGCTGGATGGATCGGTGTATTTCGTCACCTGGCGTCTGGCCCCTAGCCAGGCTGATCTCACTGCCGACGAACGCAGCGAATTAATGTTGGCCCTTAAGCACTTCGAAGGCCACCGATATGAGCTTTTTGCCGGCGTAGTGATGCACGATCATGTCCATGTCCTGGTAAAGCCCTTAGAAAACCAGCCCTTACAGGAAATCATCCACTCCTGGAAGTCTTTCACAGCCCATAAATTCCGGCGGGATTACGGCAGGACCCCACCTATCTGGCAAGACGAATATCTTGACCGCATTGTCCGAAATGAGCAGGAATTTTTGGATAAGGCACAGTATGTCCTTAATAACCCCCTGAAAACCTGGCCGGAGCTGGAAGATTATCCCTGGGTGTGGGTTAAGGAGGATTTAACCTCATAAGGCCAAAAGGGTATTTGTGGGGCGGCCGTCCCCCAAAAAAGAATCGTGGGGCGGGCGTCTCGCCCGCCTGAACAAGTAATCCGAAAGCAGCAGGATGGCGGTTATGCCAAGTTGTAAGTTTTGTGATTCTTCTGGTAATAATTTTGATACAGTATGTAGTACTTGTGGGTTTGACTCTAAAGAAAATAATTTCAATAAAATTATATTGAAATCACACTATAATAAATTTAGATCAGGGGATTTTTTTAGAAGAAATGAATTTGTGTTTAAGGTTCATAAATATTTTACGAAAAAAGCTGGATGGACACAGAAAAATCTCTAATTGATCACAGGGTATGAAAAAAAAGAAAACGGCAGCATTTTTAGCTGGCGACAAAATTAACTTTGTGATAAAGCTGTCCTCAGAAATTGGAAAGAGGAGAGCATGTCGCAGAGCCAATATTGCATTCGAGGCCGTCAGATAGGGTCTGATGAGCTGGAGACCATCCGGTGGTTTAGTGAGCAATATTGGTCGCAGGGGCGTTCGGCCATTTCCCGG
>JAHIKF010000145.1 GCA_018897875.1 Pseudomonadota bacterium
CGGATCAGGGGAGGCGCCTTTGGAGCCAGGTAAATGTTGGTCGCATGTTTGCTGGCATCCGTAATCGTGAGGCCGGAATTTACCGAATATCTATCGTGCCAGCGAACATCTGCGCCGTAAGGTATCCTGATGCCATAATAAAACCCCGTGCCAAACCGTATGGGGCTCACTCGATAACGGGGACGCTGCAACCTCCCCACGGGAGCCCATGGCCCTTCGCCTGGCCGGGGGTCGATAGCCTCCAGGTACCAGAAGACGGCCTGATCCTCTGCGGTGCCCACGAGGGTCATCACTCCGCCTCCACTTATAGTGAGTTTGGAATTAAAGATGACGAAGGGGGCCTTTAAGCGAACGCCCATGTCAATCCTTTGCAGTTATTTCGATACGCCCGGAAACACTGTTGGTACTCAAGACCATCACCGGGTTCATGAGGCAACGCTCTTCTTCCAGGACCTGCTGGATACGTGCCATAGCCCGCTGCTCTCTGGCCAACCGGTCGGCCTGGAGGAAGGCCTTGATTTCTTCCGGGGTGGGGGTGGGGGCAACACGCTCTTCCACGGGTTTAAGATCAGGCTTCGACATTTTTGCTCTCCTTCTGTTACCATGTAGCCAACTGCCGCCAAGCAGCATCAGCATACATATTGATTTTACTATCAAAGGTGTTGATTTCCATAAGACCCTCGTAGGGATTGGCCGGACTCCCGGTGTCGGTTTTGATTACCACCCCAGGTACAACCTCTGATAGGTTGGTCGTTTCGGTGCGCTTATGCAGTCCAGCATATCCAGCCGCCCCATTGATATCAGCCACCCACATCTGAGCCATGTCAGCGGGAGCGGTAGTCGGAGCCGTGCCGGCGCCCATACCCAGGACCTTGGCAGCAGAGGTGCCGAAGGCGATAGCGCCGATTCCGAGATTATCACTCACCTGATCGTAAACGGAATTTGACCCCAGGTAGATTTTTCCCTTGGTAGCGTGGCTGGTACTGTGCAGAGTGAGGTCGCCGCCCGATGCTGCGGAACCATAAATAATGGGCACCGTAAGGCTGGTGGTCAGGACGGGAGCAGCACTCCAGGCCGGAGCAGCCCCTACCCCTCCGGACACCAGGACTTGACCCACAGCCACAGCCGCCAGCTTGGATAGGGAATCAGAAGCGGAGGCGCAGAGCAGGTCGCCCACCGCATAGGATGACTGGCCGGTCCCGCCGTTGGGTGCAGGCAGAACAAACTGCACCATAGTCCTAAGATCAACCTTGCTCCAAAAGGGAACCTGGGCTACTCCGGCAGAAACCAAGACGCTATTTGCTGCGACACTTGCCAGTAATTGTAATGTGGTTGCATTAGAAGCAACCAGTATATCTCCTCTAACCGGGGACTGAGGCCCAATACCACCATAGATAACCGCCAGGGGATTGGTCAACTGCGCGGTGGCCGCCACCAGCGTCCCGACGTCGGTGATGTTTTGGGCCCCCATCGCCAAGGGGCCGGACATGGTATCCCCGGCCTTGGACACTTTGAGTGCGTCCTGGGCATTAACATAAGCCTTGCGAGTCGCCTCGTTATCAGCTATTGGATCAGAGGCCGGGAGTATCGGAATGCTGGTAAAGGTCTTGACCCCGGCGATGGACTGCGCCCCCGTCCTGGCCACCAAACTGGCACTATCCGGGCCGGCGGGTTTCCATAAACCGTCGGCAGGGTCTTTGAAGAACACGTCCCCAATAACCCCCCCGGTGAAAGCCCCGGCGGTGTGCTTATGGCCCGGATCAACACTGGAAGCATTTTTCAGTTGGTAATCCAGGCTGCTGGCAATGGCTGAGTTATCCACCCCCACCTTTTCTTCCAGGTTGTTCAGATGAGCGGAGACAATCTCAGTTACGCCGTCTATAGCGGCAGTCAACGTGCTGGGAAATGACATGATCTACTCCTTCACTACCTCATAATTATGACCATATTTCTTTATCATGGAACGGACCAAGATATCCTGATCAGGGCCTTCCATTTCTTCTATAACATGACCTGTTAGCTGGTCAAATGTTATTGCCAGGAAACCGCCTGTAACCTTCTTTACTTCTGTTCTATACTCAAAAACCCCAAGGTTGTCCGTACTTTCAATTAACATGTCAACCACTTCTTTCGGCTTGTACATTAACGCCTGAATATCCATCGGCACCAGGGCCGAATCAAGTTTAAGTGGGCGAACCGACGGATCATCTGGGTTGGCCAGTTCATCAGCGATTTCAGTCAGCCAGTAGTCCAGTTTTTCCTTCCCGCCGAAGAGGGCGACAAACATGGATCGTACCTGCTGCATAAGCTCAGGTGGTACATGGCTCACGTCAATCATCGGCTGCCTGCCCCTTGGAGTAGGTACTCCTTGAAGTATGCTTCCATAGACTCCCTGGTAGTCGCACGGTTACCTAAGTCGTTCCGGTAACTGACGTTTACTGGCTGAGCATTAGCGCCACCACGAGTATTGGCCTCGATCTGGCGGAGGACGCCAAGATGGGGAGTCAGTGCTTCTGACAAGGAAACGCTGATCTCGGCAATGGGGATGCTGGTATCCCCGCCGATAATGCCCCGCACCGCCTCAGTGCTGGTGACTCCAGACTCCACTCCGGACGCCGTGAAAGAAGAGCTTTTCTTGCTACTGGTCAGGAGCATGCCCACTATGCCAATGACCCCCATAACGGCGCTGGCGATCCCGCCTCCGGCCTCCCCGAACATTTTCTGGAACCCGGATACCAACATATTTTTCAGAGCGTCCAACCCCGGCTTCATTGCCTCATTAAATAAGCTCTTGAACATGCTGTTGGCGGCCTTCTTCAGGTCCTGGCCGCCGTCCATCAGGGCGTCTACTAAAGAGGAAATCCCCGAGGTGATAGCGCTGGCATAGCCGCTATAGAGGGCCTGCCCCTGCTGCGCCTCTTTATTTTTGTCGAGGGCCGCTGCCGCTCCGGGCACAAAGGCCGGGGAACTCGGATCGGTCACCCCGGCCAGGAAGGCCAGGCGTTTGGCTTCCACCCAGTCCAGATAGAGTCTCCGGACAACGGCTTCCTGCGCAGTAATCTGCCCCAGCATTTGGGCGTTATCAATTTCCAGTTGGGCTGTGGATTGGGTATATTGCCGTTTGATTTCAAGCTGCCTGGTTAACTCCTCGGTCACCTTTTTTGCGGCGTCGAGGGAGACCTGGGCCGCTTCCGTATCTAGCTTACCCAGCTCCTTGCGGTTATCAGCCTCAAATTTTTGGAGGGCAATACTCTTAGCCGCATCGCTCAATTTTGTGTCGGCTTCCACCTCAGTTCTAGACTCTTGATAGGCTTTCTTCTGGGCCTCTCTTTTCCGGGCAATCATGGCCAGGGCGCTGTCGGCTTCCTGCTTTTCCAGGTCCTGGAGGCGCTGGTAATATTCCCCCCCGCTAATCAACCCCGTGGCCAGGGACTGTTCTAATTCAGCACGAGTCTTTTCATTGGTAGTTTTTTGCAGATCCAGGGAGTTTTGAGCGTCCTGCAGCTCGGCTTCACGCTTGGTCTTGTACATCGCCAAGAGTGAGGCCAAGAGGTTGTCAGCGTTTTCCTTGGCGGCTTTGGCTCCCTTGCCGGCCTTGTCGAGTGCCTTGGGGGCGTCCTCCTCCGCTTTTTTTGTGGCTGTCCGGGCCTCCCGGTCTGCCCTTTCCTGGGCGGTTTCATGCTCGGGCAGTACCGCCGGTAGGACGGAGGGTGCCGTGTATTTCTTGTAACGGCCTTCTATGGCCCGTTTCTGTTCTTCCTTGGCAAGCTCAAGATATTTCTCTACGCTGATCCCCCGGCGCTGGGCTTCTAAGGCGGCATCGGAGCCGGCAATGTCCAGTTCCTTGCCTTCCCGGGTCCGATCCCGGGCCCGGCCTTCCTGGATTGCGCCACCAAGGGCGCCAACCTGGGGGGTAAACCCAGCCTGTTGCCGCAACCGCTGAATCGCGTTCCAGGCTTCATACAGGCCGTAAAGGGTCACGGTAATTAATATCCGCCAGGGGCCGCCTATCAGGACCTTCAGCTTGCCCAAGAGGGCCGCCAGGATTCCTACCTCTAAGGCCGTTGTTTTGATGGACTTCCCCATGCCGGCAATCATGCCCGCCGCCTTGCTGGCAACGTAGAGTTGCAGGAAGGTCTTGATCAGTTCCTTATGTTCGGCTATGAATGCCCCGACATCTCGGATTCCGATGGCCAGCCATTTGAACCAGGCCGCCATTTCCTTGCCCCAAGCCGCCAAGGAGTCCTGGTTGGCATCGGCCCAGGTCTTCAAATCTTTCCAGCCTTTGATCATTTCCTGCACACCGGCAGCCATCACGGGGCTGAACAGTGCCCATAGGGCGTTCTTGGCCTCCTCGGAAAAACGGGCCATCGACTGGAGTTGCTTGCCCACGGATTCATCCGCCGCCGCAGCCGCGCCGGCAAAACCCACACTCAGGCGCATGACCTCATTGAGCATGGCCTGGGATTTTTGAACGGAATTAAGCGCGTCGGCGGTGGTGCCCAGGGTGGCGGCATGGCGCTTGTAAATGTCTTCCTTCACGCCAACCTGGATCATCAGGCGGCGCAAGGTTTCCTGCTCCCCGGTGATGATCCCCTGCATCACCCGGTTCATCGCTTCGGAGGTGTTGATCCCGGCCACCACCGCAATATCCCGGGCCCGGGTGGCCAGGTCCTTCAACTGGTCCAGGGGGATGCCGGTGGTCAAGGCCTTGGTGACGGCCAGCATGGATTCTTGGGTAGTGATCCCGGCGCCCTTGAGTTCGTCAACGAATAATTTCAGGGAGGCCGCAGACACCCCATAGGTCTTGCCCACCTGGGTCATGGCGATGCCCAGGGTCTCGGTGCGAGCCCCCACCATGGCTGCATCGGTGGCAAAGGATTTCAGGGCGCTGGCAATCTCATAGATCCCCACCGCTACCCCGGCGAAAGCCAGAGTCTTTTTGAGCGTCGAGGCGAAGGAACTGGCTTGGCTCTGGAACGCCGATAGTTGCCCCTTAGCCTGCTTCAACCCGGAGTCCAGGTTCTTCAAGTCCGCCGAGAGCTTGACTATCAGTTCGCCTGCATCAGTGGCCATGATCTCTGTCCCCAAGTCTCATCGTGAGCGGGCGCCGTATGCAACCAGTGTGCCGCAGCAACTCCTGAGGCGTTTGGGTCCCCGAAAAGCATCCGCCGAATACGCCACCCGTAGGGGTAAAATACAGGCGTTTCGGAAGGCAAGGTAATTGGGAAGGTGGGATCGTGTTCGCTGAGATACCAGAACCTACGCTCCCCGGAAAACGTAGGTTGTATAAGGGTTTGCCGGTTTTGGGGCCTCTATGGCAAACAAGTGGGACGGATGTGGGACCTATAAGGGGGACGCCGTCCCTACGCTCCCGGTTTTGAGGGGCAAGTGGGGAACCGACATTTTTGTAGAAAGTAGTTTCCATTTTTGTAAAGTTGCCCTTCCGATAAAAAAAGCTGATTATTTTTCTCTTGCTGGCCTGTCGGGCCCCTGGCGAGGCATGCCGGTGAAGAATGAAAAAGCCCGGTCGCTCATTTTGGGCTTTTCCTCAGGTGGTTCGCTTTTTTCTTCACCCGACGTCTCCTTAAGCCAGTTCTCCAGTACCTTGCCTTTGCCCTGGTTAAAGGCCAAGTCCAGGGCCCCGGTCACCGCCACGGTCATGGACACCCCCTGCTCCATCAACCGGTGGCGGTTCCTGATTTGGGAAGCGGCCATAAGGCCTTTCACCATCAAAGCGGGGTAGCCGTCGATCAACTGGTACAGGTCATGTCCCTGGCTCGCCAACTCCGAGAG
>JAHIKF010000146.1 GCA_018897875.1 Pseudomonadota bacterium
CTGGCGGTGGGCCGGGAATTTTACCGCCAGGGGATGCGCCACCTGGTGTTCATCAGCGGGCATGCCGGCGGTACCCACATGAGCGCCATCCTCGAGACCGGCGAACAACTGCTGGCAGAGCTGCCCGAGGTGAGGGTTGCGGTGGTCAACCTGCTGGATGTGCTCCGGGAGGTGTTGGCGGATCAACCGGACCTGGTCCACACCCGGGGGGACTCGCATGCCGGGGAAGTGGAGACGGCCATCATGATGGCGGCCTACCCCGACCTGGTCCGGGGCACCGCCCCGGAAGAATGGCCCAGGTTTCCCAAATATGTGTTGGTGCGGAATAAAAGGCACTACTGGCCCGGAGGGGTGTGGGGCAATCCGGCCCCGGCCACCGCGGCCCAGGGTGAGGCAATTCTCGCGGCCGAGGCAGACAGATTAGCCTTAGTTATCAGCATGTTAGAGGAATCGGGAGGCTGTTAGGTTTTTTCCTTGACTTTAATTGGGCAATATACAAAGATACAAGCATACAAACATAAGAAATCTACTTTATCGGAAAATAAAGGGAATATCTTTAATGATCGCTGAAACCATTGAACATATTGCCGACCGGGTATTGGCTTACGAAGAAACCGATCTCACCGCCCTTCTGAATCATTTCAAAACGCGCATGGAAAAGTTTGAACCGGGTCCCGCCTGGGAGAGGGCGGTGATAGCCTACTTTTTGATTAACGGCGTCCGAGTCAAAAATGCCCTGAAACAGGGCAAGATGAACAGCCAGGAGCTCAACTCGGGCAACCGCCCGGCGTTGCGTGTGGTCAAATAGGCTGCAACCTTTTCTTCCGCCCCACAATCACCTTTTTGCCGGCGTAATTCTCCCCGGGAATGGTATGGGGAGATATTCCCTATTGCCCCATGTTCCTTCTGTATCTGCACTCTTTCCACCCGCTACGGCCAAAGCCTTACCGAACCAAGCTCTGGGCGACATTCAGCCTGATAATACGTTGCTGAAATCCGTAGGGCGCGTCTCACGAGCCATTCTTGGTGCGTAAGACGCACCCTACGGAGGGAAATTACTTTTTTTAGCGCAGATTGGTATGATAAAAGTTGGCGTCAATAAGGTAATTCTGGCTTTTTGATCGCCACCCGGTATTACTTCTGTCCCGGGATCCGGCGCTGGCGGCCCTTGAGAATAAGGCGCAGAGGGGCGTAAGTCAGGCCCAGCTTTTCCCGCAGCTGTTTTACCAGGAAGCGACGGTAGTGCTCCGGAACCCCATCGGGCTGGTTGACGAAGGCAACGAAGGTGGGAGGCTGGACCTCGGGTTGCGTGAGGTAAAAGAACTTCACGGGGCGGTCTCGATAGCGGGGCGGGGGCGTCCGTTCGGTAATCGTCTTGAGGAGCCGGTTGAGTTCCCCGGTGCCTACCCGGGTGCCGCCTTGGGAATGAATCGTGGCTATCAGGGGAAAGACCCGCCTCAGGTTGTAGCCGGTTGCCACCGACACCGGCAGGACCGGGGCATAGGCCATGAACTCCAGCCCCGAGGTGGCTTTATCCAGGAGGGTTCTGGCCTCCTGGACCTCATGCCGCACCAGGTCCCACTTGTTCACCAGCACCAGGCAGCCCTTGCCCTGGTCCTCGATAAGCCCGATGATGCGCAGGTCCTGGCCGGTGAGGCCTTCGGCCGCGTCCAGCATGAGCACCGCCACCTGGGCCCGGGACAGGGCCTTGATGGTCTTCAGGACCATCTGGCGCTCCAGTCCGCGGTCCACGTGGCTGGGGCGCCGCAGGCCCGCAGTGTCCACCAAAACGTAGTCCACCCCTTCCGAGCTAAACAGGGTGTCAATGGCGTCCCGGGTGGTGCCGGGCAGGGGGCTCACCAGGAGGCGCTCTTCACCCAGAAAGTGGTTGATCAGGGAGGATTTTCCCACGTTGGGCCGGCCGACGATGGCCACCCGGATCCCCGGGGCCGGGGCGGGGAGTTCCCGGGGCAGAGGCAGGACTTGCCCCAAGGCCTCCAGCAAGCCCGAAAAGCCCAGGCCGTGGGTGGCCGACACCGGGTGGAGATGTTCCAGGCCGAACTGGTAGAACTCCGGCAAATGGACTTCCAGTCCCGGGTGGTCGATCTTGTTCACCACCAGGAGGATGGGCTTGGCGGTGCGCCGGAGGTAGTCCACCACCTCGGCATCGCCGGACTGGGGGCCCTGGCGGCCGTCCACTACCAGGAGAATGGCGTCGGCCTCATCTATGGCGGCTTCGGCCTGCTGCCGCACCATGCCGGACAGATCTTCTTCGCCCCCCACCAGTCCGCCGGTATCTACCAGCAAAACGGAGTGGTCATCCCAGGTAATGCTGGCGTAATGACGGTCCCGGGTGACCCCGGGGATATTGGCCACCAGGGCCTGGGAGGAGCGGGTCAGGCGGTTGAACAGGGTGGACTTCCCCACGTTGGCCCGGCCGATGATGGCCACCAGGGGTTGTTCGGCCGGGGCAAATGATGGTTTTTCGTTTTTCGTTTTTTGTTTTTCGTTGAAAGGCAAGGGACTCTTCCGAGCAAACAGGCTGTTTAGGGTTGACAGGTTTTAACGTTGTTACCAACCACTTGAATTCAACGTCAAAGGAGTGATCTATTCTACAAGTTTGAAAAAAATGTAGAACAGCGTCATCAGAACCTTCGAAAAAAAGCAAAAGAAATATATCTCAACATCCATACGAAGTTGGAAGTGTATTTTTAACCAAAAACGAAAAACCAAAAACCAAAAACGGCTTCTAAGGCTGCTTGGCCAGTTTTTTGGGAGGCCAGTTACGGAGCAACTCGACGGCCCGCTTCAACTGCGGATCTTTGTCCAGTTCCTCCGGGGTGATGGGCTGGTTCCAGGGCTTATCGGTGAGGCCCTCCCGCCGCATGTGTTGGGAGAGGAGTTCGTCCCGCAGTTTCTGCAACGACTTATCGGGGGCCAGGGGTTTGTCCTCCACCACCACGTCGGGCAGGACCCCCTTTTCGTTAATGGTGACCCCGCTGGGGGTGAAGTACAGGGCGGTGGTCAGACGCAGGGCCGAACCGTCCTCCAGGGGAATGATGGTCTGGACCGACCCCTTGCCGAAGCTCTTGGTGCCCACAATCAGGGCCCGCTTCTGGTCTTTGAGGGCACCGGCAACAATCTCGGAGGCCGAGGCGCTGCCCTCATTGATGAGCACCACCATGGGAACGTTAGCCACCCTGCCTTCCTGGCCGACCCGGGCATAAAACCGCATGTTCTGGTTGCGGTTGCGCCCCTCGGTGTAGACGATCAGGCCG
Organism: Pseudomonadota bacterium; assembly: GCA_018897875.1. Lineage (GTDB taxonomy): Bacteria > Desulfobacterota > Desulfobaccia > Desulfobaccales > 0-14-0-80-60-11 > 0-14-0-80-60-11. The sequence goes on from JAHIKF010000146.1 coordinate 3,279, forward strand.
GATTGTAAAAATTCATCCGCGACCCGCACCGCCTGGTCCAGCAACCCGCCGGGATCATTGCGCAGGTCCAGGATCAACCCCTTGAAGGGTACCAGGCGCTGCTTCATATTCTTGAGATAGGCCTGGAGATCGTGATCGGTTTTATCCTGAAAATGGGTAACCCGGACGTAACCGATGCCGTCGTCCAGGATACGAGCCTTGACGCTGCGGATGGGAATGATTTCCCGGGTGATGACGATATCTTTGGGCTGTGGGAAGCCTTCCCGGTTAATGGTCAGGGTGACCTTGCTGCCTTTGGGTCCCCGAATCTGCTTCACGGCTTCCATGAGGGTGATGTTTTTCGTCGGGGCGCCGTTGATCTTGACGATCTGGTCCCCGGGCTTCATACCGGCCTGATAGGCCGGGGTGCCTTCAATGGGGGAAACCACGGTCAAGACGCGGTCCTTTAAGGCAATTTCGATGCCGATGCCGCTGAACTGCCCCTTGGTCTCGATCTGCAATTCCCGAAACTCTTCCGGGGTCATGAACGACGAATGGGGGTCCAGGGTCCCCAAGGTGCCCTGGATGGCGCCATAGACCAGGTCTTTGGTAGTTTTGGGTTCGGGATACTGTTCCTCAATGAGGGCCAGAGCCTGGGCAAACACCTTCAGCTTGGCGTCGCTGACCGGAGACGGGGAGAGCGAGGGCTGCAGACTCCTGGCGACCCCCGGGGGAGTCGGGTTCTGGCCAAAGACCGTCACGGGTCCGGCGAGACTCCAGCCGAGGCCCAGGCCCAAGACCAAGGCCGCGCCACCCCAAAACCATGATTTCCGTAACATCATCTGCCTTTATCACCTTGATGCGTGGGCCAGGCCAGGCAAGGGAACCAAGCGTCCCGTTTCCCGGCCTTCCCGCTGGATAGGGTTATTTTAAGAAGCCGGTTCATTTTGGGCCACCGGCTTCGGTTTACCGGAGATCAACAGGTCCTGCGCCTGCAGCACCCAGGGGTCCTGCTCCGGGGACATGACAGGGGCCGCCGCCTTCTGTGGAGCCGGAGCC
>JAHIKF010000147.1 GCA_018897875.1 Pseudomonadota bacterium
TATGGCAGTAAGAATATTGTTGAAGTCGTGGGCGATGCCCCCCGCCAGGGAGCCCACCGCTTCCATCTTCTGCGCCTGGAGGAATTGCTCTTCCAGTTGCTTGTGTTCCGTGATGTCCATGAAGTATCCCAGGGTGGCCCTTTTTCCCTCAAATTGGGTGGGGGCAATCGTTTCTATGCCCCACCGGGTCTCCCCGCTTTTGGTGATAAACTGGAATTCAAACGGGGTGGAGCTTTCCCCTTTTAACCTCTTGATGGCCTCCCTCCTCACCTCTCCTTTGTATTGGGGGGTCGCCAAGCATTCAAACTCCTGGCCCAACAATTCTTCCTTACGGTAGCCGGTGAGAGTTTCAAACCCGGGGTTAATCACAATAAACTTGCCATCCTGGATTATAAAGATGCCCATGGGGGCAGAGCTCACCAGGGATTGGAAGGCCTCCTCGGCCCGCTTGCGCTCAAGCCACGTGCTGAGGCCCTCAGCGACACCGTTGACCAGGTTCTGCTCCGCGGGAATCAAGAAGGGCCTCTCCTCCTCATAATAGACCCTCAAGTGCCCAAGGGCCTCGCCTTTCATGCTGATCTCTGCATGGAGGCCGTGCGACAGCCCCTCGGTATAGTTCTCGGAGGTGACTCGTTTACCATTCAGTTCAATCACCGGCACGGTGATCTCTGGGAACTGCATGGCTGGAACCAGATGCTCGACAGCGCGCCGGCAAAGTTCATCAATGGACAAGTCTTCCTGCAGGTCACGGCTCGCCGCGTAGAGGCAGGTCAGCTCCTTCATCCTCTTCTGCAGGGCTTTCTGGACCGATCGCTCCTGGGTCTGGTCCCGGAAGACCAGCACCACGCCAAAGACCGCTCCGTTCTCGTCCCGGATGGGCGCGCCGCTGTCGGCGATGAGGAACTCGGTGCCGTCCCTGGCGATGAGCAGGGTATGGTTGGCCAGCCCCACCACCTTCCCTTCTATCAGGACGCGGTGCACCGGATTTTCCACTGGGGCGCGGGTTTCCTCGTTGATGATGTGGAAAACTTCCTCAATGGCCCTGCCCCGGGCTTCGGCCTCCAGCCAGCCGGTCAGGGTCTGGGCTATGGAATTCATAAAGGTTATCTGACCCTGGGGGTCGGTAGCGATTACCGCGTCCCCGATACTTCTCAGGGTGGTGGAAAACCAGTTCTCACTTTTTCGCAGTGCTTCATGCGTCTTCTGGATGGATTGGGTGACAAACAGCCCCAGGAACAGAACCGCCAGCACACCGGCCAAGGTGCAGCCGGCAATGATGATTCTGGCCCGATATTCCGAGGTGACGGCCCTCTCGTGGGAATCTGCCGCGATCTTTAAACTGAGATTGACAAGATCGGGGAAAATTTCTTGGATTTGCCAAAAAGTCTTCCTGGTCCGCCCATAACTAAGATTGTGGGCCAATTTAAGAGAATTGGGATCGCCCTTTTTTACCAAGTCGATAACAGTTAGGTGCAGCTTTTTCCATGCTTTCCATCCAACCGTAATCTTTTGCCAAATCCGACTTTCTTCCCCGGTTTTGGGCAAAGCATCATAGGCTTGCATCAATAAATTGACATCATTCCAGGCTTTTTCCAGATGTTGATACTGCCTCTGAATGATTTCCGGATCCTTCTCATAGACCAAAATCTTCTCAAACCTATTGATGGCCCACATGCGCGCTTGAATATCGGCAACGTCGAGCACGGCGGGCAGGTAGACCCCGTTAATTTCCTTTAATATCCCTTTTAACTGAAATAATTCTAGAAATCCGATGGCTCCCACTAATGAAGTGATGAGCGCCACGGTCACAAAACCCAAAATCAACTTGATCCTTACTGACAAATGCTTCATTGCCCTAATTCTCCTTAATCCTGATTGGCCAAATTGCCCAAGGCCGCCTCATTTGCATTACCCGGTTCCGTAATCCGTGGCTCGGCTTTCCTAATGGAGAGAAGCACGAAGACCCATAGCACCAAGGCAGGGAATGCACCTCTTTTTCATCTCCACAGCCATTTTGTCCGAAATTATGCCGCAGTCTTGGCTACGTTTGTCCCAGTGATTGCTTGGAACCTCTTATTCCGAGTATAAACCCTAGAAGCTATTTCAAAACCTCGGATTTTCGGCTCCGGCGTCTTCAGGAGTTGGGCCAAATACTTGTCGGCAAAGCCGCCCGGAGGCCTGGGTTGCCGGGGTCCTGGAGCCAGTTCGCTATCGCCTTTGCAAGAAAGGGGCTGCGGACGATCCTGCCGGCGTCGCTAAGCCGCTCCCGCCGCCACTCCAGGATTTGCCCTACCTTCAGCTCCGCGATGGCCGCCAGCTCTTGGTATTTGTCCCGGCAAATCCTGCCATACTCATACCGGTAATACGCCAGACCTCCGGCCATAACTCCCAGGCTGACCAGGGCGAAAACAACCACCCAGAACCGCTGGCCGGTGACTCCTAAATGGGGGCGGTTCATGCCGATAACCTCCTGAGGTCCAACGATGCCGGACCCCCCCGGGCGAGGAAGGCGGCAGGCGGAAATCCGGACCGGTTCCCCCTGCAGGTCAGGATTGCCATGTCTTGGGCAAAAATGATGGGGTGGGGATGGAGGACAATGGCCGCCAGCTGCCGGGCCGCCTCCAGGAGGGCGGCGATCCGGCGGATGGCTTAACCCCTCCCGGCGGATGCGGGCCAATTCCGCCTTATTTATCCGGCCGTCCGGCAGGGATTGGGCCACTTCCACCATCAGCTTCCCAAACTCCTACACCGCCCGGGTCCCTTCCAAGCAGACCTACATCTCCGCCGGCAGGTCCTCGGGCAAGGCATAGGCCACCCGGCCCGCCAGGGCCTCCAGAAAGTCCAGCAACACAAAATTGCGTTGCCGCAGGGAAACCTCCAGCGGGTCGTGGAGGGGAATGTGGTGGGAATAGAGGTCATCATCTGTCCAGGGGGCCAGGGTGTAATAGGCCCGCCCCAGCTCGAAAGCCAGTTCCTTCATTGCCAGGGGCCCGCTGTGAAGCAGCTCGTATACCCGGGGCTTGCAGGCGATGGACTGCTCCTCCGGGGTCAGGGCCAGGAATTCCTCCGGATACATGGGGGAATTATTCTGGCCTCCTCCCGGGAAAATGTTTCCCAGGAAAGTGGCTCAGGCCGGACCGCCCCGGCCGTTGAAAAGCCGGCCCACTGGCTCTCCCAGAAACCGGGCGATCTTCTCCTCCATCTCCGGGTTGGTTCAGTAGCCGTAGACGTTGTTGGCCACCGAGCCGAAGGACTCCCCCAGCTTCCGGGCCATGGAGGAGATGGTCTCCCGGCGCTCCGCCAGGAGCCGCTTGATGCCAAAGGTCTGGTATAGTCTTTATAATTTTTCCCTGTATAACACTCGCCGAGTATGCTAAATTTTTAGAAAATACCCCGGGGCCGGCCGGCCCGCCAAGACACAGCCGGCCGCGGGGCCCGCTTCTCGGGCTAGTGTTGCGCCCTGACGGCCCAGAGTCGCGTCTGGGGTAAAAATATACACAGATGAATATTTCTGTCAATTAATAAATACATGGGTGACTACCTTTGCCCAAAAACCCTAAGACCAAATTTCCTATGGATATATTTCTTGGACAAATCGCCAAGATAAAGAAGGAGTTTGGTCTGAACCGCAAAAAATTTGAAAACGCGATAGGAATGAAAAATACTGGCAGATGGGGAAAAGAAGTTAAAAGCGTGGAGCTGGACACCTTGCGGATCATTTCCGAGAGATTTAACAAATCCCTAGATTGGCTGCTCAAGGAGGAAAATGAGGCTGATACTTTGGAAGTGTTTGA
>JAHIKF010000148.1 GCA_018897875.1 Pseudomonadota bacterium
AATGACGGTAAAATTTACAATGTTGGGTGACATTTATGCCAGATATGATAAATATCTCATCTACCAATTTTTTATATTCCTGTTGCGGATATAGGGCAGTGAGCGAACCAACGCCCCAGCCTGTCTAACCGATCTTTTGTTCAAAATGAGCGCAGGGTTTCTTAACATGGCCGGAGATGATATGTGCATGTGGCTTCTGCCTTTTCCCTGTCCCACCATTACCAGGTGGTGCTGGGTTGGGCTCCTTAAACTCTACAGCAGTGAGGTATCTTGGTTCTGGGGTGCGGTATGCTCAAATTTTTAATAAGTTTACTTTTTAAGAAAAACTTGTGCTATCATGGCGTCGACGAGAGGGCTTAGTTTCAAGAACAGAAACTTTGGGGTATTTTTTCCAGGGAAAGAGGTACAAAAAACCATTTTTGGACCGCAATGGCCAAGACTGCGGCATAATCTCGGATAATTCCCGATGCAGAAAAGGAGGGGGCTTTTGTTGCGTAAATCCCTGACCGCGATCTTTCCCCTATGGGTCTTCCTGGTGCTCTTTTGCCTAGCCCATCCGTCCCAGGCATCCGCTCCTTCCCTCGTGGGAGTCTGGAAGGGGACCGCTCAAAGGATTACCCCGCAGGGCTGCTCTTCCCTCCCGCTCACCGTTCAGGTTGCCCGGCAATGCGGCCGCCTGGTTAGCGGGACGGTGCAAGTGGAGGGTAAGACCTTGATTTTTGTGGGCCGTATCAAAGACGATCTTTCCATTAATTTCCATGGAGGTACAAAAATTTCCACAGTGGAAATTGATAATCTCAGTTTGACGGGCAGCTATTCCGCCTCCCCCACCCCCAGGATCACGGTGACCGAGTTTTCTTTCTATAATAACTACCCAGGAAATGACGAGTACGATGTCTTTCAAACACCCTTTTGGGGTCCCATAAAGACCGGGGGGATGGTGCCGTTTATGCTCTTATTGGGTGAATAACATTCTGAAATAACGCTAACGCCGTCTTGATGCATTGAAAAAAGCCCTTCCGTGAAGGAGGAATGGTTCATGGCTCGTAGAAATCTGCCGGTGGTTGCTCTGGTCATATCCCTTTGGCTGGTGGTGTGTCTGCCTACTCTGACATTTGCCGCTGCTCCCAATTTACTGGGACTCTGGAAAGGAACCGCCCCCAAAATTACTCCCCAAGGGTGCTCAAATGAATCGGTGACCATTAATATCACGCACCAATGCGGCAATCTTATCAGCGGTTCCATAACTTTCGGCAGCAACCATTCGGAGATTGCGGGACGAATTAGTCAGGATGTGAACATTTCAATCCACGGGTTCTATTCCGGCAACCCGATTGTCAGCATCCAGACCAGCGGACAATATGTAGCCGGAACTACCCCCCAAATCATCGTAGATGTCTCCTATTTTTACGACAGCAGTAACTATGGCAATGTAGAATATGATGCATTCACGCTTGCCAGGTAATGACCTGCCCCCAAAAAACTGATCCACATGTTAATTTAGAGTGGTGGACAATGCTGACTATAAATAGTTATTAGATTGTGACTTAGTATCAGTCGTATCAAAGCGATTACCTGAGGTCTGATTCGTTACCTTGGTTTGCTTGGCTAATCGCCCAGCAAGAGTACTAAAATTGGGGTGATATTGGTACGGGGCAGGATAATCTTGGTCACAAAGGCATCCGTGCCGCCTTTCAAGGTGGATTGCACAGAATTCTTGCTGGGAAAATCACTGGACCACGTTTCTCCGGTCAGATATATGTTCTTAGCCTGGTCTACTGCGATGCCATTGGCCCAGTCGTCATCTCTCCCGCCAAGGTGGGAAAAATGCTCCAGTCTGCTTCCGGCGGCATTGATCTTGGCGATAAAGGCATCGGCTGCAAATATTTCGGGAGAAGAACCAGGGACCGGACGAGAAGACCAGCCGGTTACATAGGCCTGAGAGGCATTGTCCAAAGCGATGGCATAGCCTTCATCATCATAACCGGACCCGAAATAAGAGGAGTAGACCAGATCGGTGCCCGTCGAGTTGATTTTAGCTACAAAGGCGCTGGAGTCTCCCTTCTTGGTGGCCTGGAAGGCCCCCCGGAGGGGAAAATCGCTGGAACGGGTCACCCCGGTGACGTAGGCCTGGCCCTTGCTGTCCACTGCAACGCCATAGGCTTTATCTGCACTTGCGCCGCCCAGGTAAGTGGAGTAGACCAGGGCAGTGCCGGAGGCGTTGATTACGGTTAAAAAGGCATCGGAGACCCCTCCGAATTTCGTCTGGAGGGCATTGGGGGTGGTGCGGAAATCACTGGACTTGGTCTCCCCGGTAACATAGGCATTGCCATTCGAGTCAACGGCGATGCCGTGGCCGATATCATCAAAAGCCCCCCCCAGGGAGATGTTATAGAGCAAAGCGCCGGTGGAGCTGATCTTGGCCGCGAAGGCATTCATCATGGCGTCCAGGGAGCCGGATTCCCCGGTCACATAAGCATTTCCCCCACTATCAACCGCGATGGCATGTCCCGAATCAGCAAAGATCCCCCCCAGATAGGAGGAATAGACCAGGGCATTGCCGGCGCTGTTAATTTTGGATACGAAGGCATCGGAAGTGCCCTGGAGCGCGGCTTGGAAAGCGTTCACTTTGGGGAAACGGGTGGAATTGGTAAAGCCCGTGACATAGGCGTTGCCGTCGCCATCCACGGCAATGCCGTGGCCTTCCACATAATCGGCGGAGTTCAGTGCCCACCCCCCCAGGTAGGTGGAATAGACCATGACGCCGGTGGGGCTAATCTTGGTTATGAAGGCATCGACAATGCCATAAGTCCTATCATCCAGGTGGCTTGCCGAACAGGGAAAGTCTTTGGAGGTGGTGTAGCCGGTCACATAGGCATTGCCGTATGCATCTACGGCGATAGCCTGGCCGCCCTCATAACCCAACCCCCCCAGGTAGGTGGAATAATCCAAGACCGGATCGATGATTAGAGGCAATGACCTATCATAATCCCCAACCTCAAAGCCGTATTGCCAGGTTTCCTTGACCTTGGCAAGCTTAAATCTCCCCTCCCGGATTTGCCGGGCCCCCTGGACCTCCTGGTAGATAAAGGGTTTTTTCTGGAGCAGCTCGCCCCCGTCCGGCAGCGAGATGGCCAGATCTCCCGCTGGGGTGATCTTTATGCCTTTGATGCCGTGGTATCTGAAATTTATCTTGGCGGGATCGGCGCCGGGGTGCACGATGACATCATATTCCATTTGCCGCCCGGTCCCATAAAATTTCAGGTCGATGCCGGGATATGCCTCCCGGTACAGAACCGCACCGTAGGTGGGAATGTCGGTCTGCCAGTTCCGGGGATCATTGCCGCAGAAGTAATTGACCTTACCCCTTTGGGGCTCCACTGCGGTGACCTCCACCCCCGGCCGCATCCTCACGGGAGTCAAGCGCACCGAGGTGAAGCTGGGACCATCGGCCCCGGCCCGATTCCGGTGGGACCGCCCATACGCCTTTTTCCCCTGGGTGGGAGCTGCGGGCGCCCTCATGGGCTTGGCGAACCGGAAAAGAACGCCTTTTTTGGTAAAATAGATGGCCTGGCCAGGGCCTTGTTCGTAATACTTAACCTGTTTATCCACCTGACCCTGGTTTTTGATCAGATGGAGGGGGATTTGACCATAGCGCTCCTGAACCTGGGTTTGGTGGGAACCCACGGGGGAGGCCGGCGGCCGGGATAGCGGACTCTCCTGGGAGGAGAACCCCAACGCGGAGCCGCAAAACAGCAGAGCGCCTGCGATAAGGGCCAGGGAGCCCCATGAAAGTATGAGAGAACGGAAAAATCGACTCCTCCCTCGCATATCCCCTCCTGTCTGAAAGCCTTGCCCCTTCAGATACAGCCCGGGCGGGCGGGTTAGGCCCCCGGTAAGTTGGGCAATGACGAAATGATCAGCAGCACTTTCTTTTAAGGCTTACCCGCGTCCAACTTTTTTTCGTTGTCGACGGGAATATTGGAGATCGTTCCTTGATCCTTCCGGATCCGGTTTTTCCTCGTTTTGCCCGCAGCGGCTTCTTGGTCCTGGTTTGATGGTTCGGTGGCGACGGAGGATTCAGGCTTCTCCGCTTCCTTCCGTTCCGACTCCCGCGCTTCACTGCGGAGGGTTGCTTCTCTTTCCTGCAACTCCCAGGCAAACCGTTCTTTATAATGGTCCTTGGCCTCCGGACTGAAGCCGCCTTGATCGATAACCGCAAATAATTTCTGCCGCACCTTCTCCACCTCC
>JAHIKF010000149.1 GCA_018897875.1 Pseudomonadota bacterium
GAAGCCGGACCACCCGAAGGCGGAGCATCCGAAGTAATATCCGTGCTCTTGACTGGGGCCTAAGGGTCCGGGCAAGGAACTTCTATGCGTTGGCGCACGATAGTACCAGCGGCGGCGGTCGTTTGCCTTTTGTTTGCCGGTTGCGGGCAGCAAGAGGGGAAAGACGCGCCGGACGCGTCTGCCCCGCCCGTGGCCAAGGCGGCGCCCACCGCGGCGATACAGGCAGGCATCGAGAGGCACATCGAGGCGCAGGTCAGACGGGGTGGGGGATATTTCCAGCTTCCCTACGGCAACAAGGAACTCCGTCTCAAGCTGGTACGAGTCCACACCGAATACTTGTCGAAACTGGGTCCTGGCCGCTATTTCGCCTGCGTGGACTTGGCGGACATCAGCGGCGACGTGTATGATGTTGATTTCTTCCTCGCCGGTGATCCCGCGGCGATGCAGGTCACCGAAACCACCGTCCATAAGCTCAACGGCCAGCCCTTTTACGCCTGGGAGCAAAAAAGCGATGGCACCTGGCAGCGCATCCCTCTGAAAGAAGCTTCAGAAGGCCACTTGGGCGTCATCCGAGACCGCGACGAGTTCGAGTTTCTCTACCGGGCCACACTGCCCGAGATAACCACCTCCGCCCGCATGTGGCTTCCTCTGGCGTCCTCGGACTCGTTCCAGACGGTGGAGGTAAAATCCATCAACGCTTCGGGGAAGCAAAGCATAGTGCCGGAGCGGCAACACGGCAACAAAGTCCTTTTCCTCGAGCTTGGTCCGGAGGACAGCGGCAAAAAGATCGAGATCCGCTACCAGGTAACGCGCCTGGAGAAGGCCGCCTATGCGGCGCCGACGCCCGACCAACGAAAATACCTGGCCCCGGAGCGCCTGGTGCCGATCAATGAGAATTTCCGCCAGATCGCCGATGAAGTCGTCCAGGGCAAAACGGATGATCTGGTCCGCGCCCGGGCGCTCTACGACCACGTCATTGACCGCATGCGCTACATCAAGTACGGCGACGGCTGGGGTAAGGGCGACGCGGTCTACGCCTGTGATGCACGCACCGGGAACTGTACGGATTTCCACTCCTACTTCATTGCCCTGGCAAGGTCGGTGGGCATCCCGGCGCGCTTCGCCATCGGCGCGGCTATCCCTTCGGAGCGGAACCAGGGCGGGATAGACGGCTATCATTGCTGGGCAGAGTTTTATGCCGAGGGCAAGTGGTGGCCGGTTGACATCAGCGAGGGCAACAAGTATACGGGGCTGGCAACCTACTACTTTGGCCACCATCCGGCCAACCGCTTCGAACTCAGCCGCGGGCGGGACCTGGTAGTTGAACCGGGACCCACTTCAGGCCCCATCAACTTCCTGGCCTATCCTGTGCTGGAAATAAGCGGCAAGCCGGTCAAGGTAGCGGTCGAGTTCTCCTTCAACAGAAACGGCCCCCACCGGTAGTCTGCACCATGCCGGATTAACCGAAATCAATGACAACCGACTAAAGGCGGTGGCTTGAAACGGTGCCGCCTTAATGTTGTTTAAATAAGCCGACCGATCGATTCATTGGGTGAGGCTATCTGCCCTGACCAGAAACTTATCAATTGCCTCAAAACTTGCTATATTTGATCCATATGAAGTGTTTTGAAAAACTGCCACGAGCTAGTCACGGCAAAGCTGACAGACGCAAACCGCCATGTCTGTTCCTTTTGCTGTGCTGGCTGTTGCTGCCCGTCTGGTCCGCCCTGGCCCTGGAAACCCTGGAGGCCCAGTCCATCCGTTTCCGGCTCATCCCCGGAGGCTGGTACTTCGTGGGGTCGCCACCCAACGAGACCGGGCGCTACGCCGACGAAGCCGCCTCCCACAAGGTCAAGCTCAAGCCCTTTTATATCAGCCTCACCGAAATCACCAACGCCCAATATGCCCGGTTTCTTAAGGCCACCGGGCATAAAAAGCCTCTCTATTGGGAGGACCAAAACCTCAATGGACCCAACCAGCCGGTGGTGGGGGTCACCTGGCACGACGCCGCGGCCTTCTGCCGGTGGTTGACCAAGGTTACCGGGGCGCCCCATGAACTCCCGACGGAAAGCCAGTGGGAAGCCGCGGCCCGGGGCAGCCTGGTGGCCCAGCCCTACCCCTGGGGGGCCCAGGCCCCGGATGGAGGCGGCGTCTTTCGGGCCAATTTCCGCACCTCGCTCCCCGGAGCCACGGGGTTTTCCTTCACCGCGCCGGTAGGCTCGTTTCCCGCCAACGGCTACGGCCTCTTTGACATGGCCGGCAACGTCTCGGAGTGGTGCCAGGACCGCTACGTGCCCCTGCGCACCGGCGGCCCGTTCAAGCCCGGGGTCTTGCGCCTCCTCAAGGGCGGCTCCTGGATCGCTGGCCCCCGTGACCTGCGCCCCGCCGCCCGCCAGTCCGCCCCGCCCCAGTATGCCGACGGCTATATCGGCTTCCGGGTGGTGCGCCTGCCCCAGCCCTAACCCCCATTTCTTTCCTCGCCTGGTCTCATTTTATCTTGCCATGATCATGTATAGATGGTAATGTGTCTATAACTGCATAGGCACTAATGATTCAGGTTAAGGAGGTATAAATATGGCTGAGTTAGATTTGGAAAAACTATCTATTGACCCCGCGACCATACAGATGCTGAAGAAGGCTAAGGCGGACGGGATCGAGACCATTTGGGACCGGGCCGCGGCTATGAAGCCCTGCCCCATCGGCGCCGAAGGCGCCTGCTGCCGGATTTGCTCTCAGGGTCCCTGCCGGGTGCCGCCCCCCAAGAAGAAAGAAGGGGAAACCACCGCGGAGAAGAAGCAGCGCATGGGCCTGTGCGGCGCCACCGCCGAGACCATCGTGGCCCGGAACTTTGCCCGCATGGTCTGTGCCGGTGCCGCCTCCCATAACGACCATTCCCGGGGCGTAGCCAAACTGTTTAAGGAAACGGCTTTAGGCAAGGCCCAGGGCTACCAGCTCAAAGACGTGGCCAAGCTGAAGCGGCTGGCCAAGGATTGGGGTGTGGCCACCACCGAGGGCGAGGGCGAGGATGCCAAGCCCCGCACCAAAGAAGCCATCGCCCTGGAAATGGCGGACAAGATTCTGTTGGAGTTCGGCCAGCAGGACGGCGAGCTCACCTACACCCAGCGGGCCCCCAAGAAACGCCTGGAACTGTGGCGGAAATACGGCATCGTGCCCCGGGGCTGCGACATCGAGATCGTGGAACTGATGCACCGCACCCACATGGGCGTGGACCAGGACTACCACAACATCATCAAGCAGTGCAGCCGCACCGCCCTGTCCGACGGTTGGGGCGGGTCCATGATCTCCACCGACCTCCAGGACGTCATCTTCGGCTGCCCGGTGCCGGTGATCGGCGAGATTAACCTGGGCGTCCTCAAAGAAGACCACGTCAACATCATCATCCACGGCCATGAGCCGGTGCTGCCCGAGATGATCTATGTGGCCTCCCAGGAGCCGGAACTCCTCGCCTACGCCCAGAACAAGGGCGCCAAGGGCATCCAGCTGGCGGGCATGTGCTGCTCCGCCAACGAGATCCTCATGCGCCACGGCATTCCCATTGCCGGCAACTACCTGCAGCAGGAGTTGGCCATCATCACCGGGGCGGTGGACGCCATGGTGGTGGATGTGCAGTGCGTTATGGAATCCCTGGCCAATGTCTGCAAGTGCTACCACACCAAGCTGATCACCACCGACCCTCGGGCCCGGATGACCGGCGAAACCATGCACATCCCCTTCGACGATCACCATGCCCTGGACATCGCCCGGCAAGTGGTCCGGGAAGCCATCGACAACTTCCCCAACCGCCGCTCCCCGGTGATGATCCCCGAGGCCCACACCGCCACGGTGGTGGGCTTCAGCTCCGAGACCATCCAGTACCTGCTGGGCGGCTCCATCCGGGGCACCTACTACACCCTGAACGACAACATCATCAACGGCCGGATTAGGGGCGTGGCCGGCGTGGTAGGCTGCAACAACTGCCGCACCACCCATGACAGCTCCCATCTGACCCTGATCAAGGAACTGATCAAGAACGACGTCATCGTCCTGTCCACCGGCTGCTCCGCCATGGCCGCAGGCAAATACGGCCTGCTGAGCCCGGATGCCGCCAAGTTCTGCGGCCCGGGTCTGGCCGAGATCTGCGAGACCGTGGGCATCCCGCCGGTCCTGCACATGGGGTCCTGCGTCGACAACTCCCGCATCCTGATCGCGGCCACCGCCTGTGTCAAGGCCGGCGGCCTGGGCACCGACATCAGCGACCTGCCCGCCGCGGGCGCGGCGCCGGAGTGGATGAGCGAGAAAGCCATCGCCATCGGCCAGTACTTCGTGGCCTCGGGCGTGTACACCCTCTTCGGGGTCACCTTCCCCACCACCGGCTCCGAGATCTTGACCGACTACCTGTTCAAGGGCATCGAGGAAGAGCTGGGCGGCAAGTGGGACTTCGAGGTCGACCCGGAGATGATGGCCAAGAAGATGATCGCCCACATCGACTCCAAGCGGAAGGCGCTGGGCATCGACAAGGCCCGGGAGCGGGTCCTCTTCGACATGGATATGCGCCGGGAAATGGCCGAGGCCGCCGCCGCAGGCGAAGAGCAATAAGAATCAATTGGGCTGCCCTGTTACGAAGGCAGGGCGGTCCATCGCAGTTAATTTCCTTTACGAAAAAGGAAGGAGGAAGGCACAGTGTCGAAAATTATCATATCCGCAGCTATTCGCGGGGCTCATAAGATCGTTGGCAAAGCCGCGGCCAAATTGGACGAGGCCATTCAGAAATATGGTGAAAACCAGGAAATCGGTTTTCCTAATACCGCCTATTATCTTCCCATCATCTACTCTCTGATGGGCACCAAAATCGAGAAGCTCAAAGACGCCGTACCCATCATGGAGCGCTGCAAAGCGTTGCTGCCGGCGGTTCCGGCTGAAAAGATGCATCTGCCCTACCTGGGACCCGGCCTGGACGCCGGTCTGGCCACCCTGCTCGCTGAGGAAATCTCCGAGGCCATCCGCTACGTGGAAGATCCTGATTTCTATGTGGGCGGCGAAGAAGTCTACAGCAAAGGCGACACCAAGATCTGGGTCGGGGCCGCGGCCGACACCATCTTCCGGAAACGTGGCATCGAGTTTGTCGACGGCTCCGCCCCGGGGTTCGCCGCCATCGTCGGCGCCGCCCCCTCGGTGCAGGAAGCCGTGGACCTGGTAACGGAATATCAGAAGAAGAACCTCTATATCTTCCTGGCGGCCCGGAACATCGAAGGCACCACTTCGGTGGCCGAGCAGCTCCTGGAAGGCGGCGTGCAGATCGGCTGGCCCACCCGGATCGTGCCCTTCAGCCCGGACATCGCCGGGGCGGTCTTCGCCCTGGGCTTTGCCAACCGGGCCGCCATGGCCTTCGGCGGCGTCAAACCCGGCGCGGCCCTGAAGATGCTCCTGTACAACAAGGACCGCATCTTCGCCTTCGTCAACGCGGTGTCCCAGATCTCCGACGAGTGGTATGCCAACGCCGCGGGTTGTATCAACTGGGGCTTCCCCACCATCACCAACCAGGACATCCCCCAGGTGCTGCCCACCGGTATCTGCACTTACGAGCACGTGGTCAGCAACGTGCCCATGGTGGAGTTGGGCCAGAAGTCCATCGAAGTCCGGGGCCTCAAGGTCCAGGTCACCGAGATCGACATCCCGGTGAACTTCGGCGCCGCGTTCGAAGGTGAGCGGGTCCGCAAAGATGACCTCTACGCCGAGTGCGGCGGCGGCAAGACCCAGGCGGTGGAATGGGTCACCAGCAAGCGCATGGAAGAAGTGGAAGACGGCAAGGTGGAAGTCTTCGGTCCGGATCTCCCCGACCTGCCCCAGGACAAAATCCCCATGCGTCTGCCTCTGGGCGTCGTGGTGGAAGTGGCCGGCCGGGCCTTCCAGCCCGACTTCGAGCCCATCCTGGAGCGGCAGATTCACCACCTGGTGAACTACGCCCAGGGCATCATGCACATCGGGCAACGGGACATCGCCTGGTACCGTATCGGCAAGGCCGCAGTGGAAAAGGGCTTCACCCTGAAACACATCGGCACCATCCTGCACGCTAAATACCACCAGGACTTCGGCGCCATCTTCGACAAAGTCCAGATTAAGATCTACACCGAACCGGAGAAGGTGAAAGAACTCACCCTCCAGGCCCGGAAAATCTACAAAGAGCGTGACGCCCGGGTGGAGAACATGCGGGACGAAACCACCGAGACCTACTACTCCTGCACCCTGTGCCAGTCCTTCGCCCCCAACCACGTCTGCGTGGTCAGCCCGGAACGTACCGGTCTGTGCGGTGCTTACAACTGGATGGACTGCAAAGCCTCGAATGAAATCAACCCCACCGGCCCCAACCAGCCCATCCTGAAAGGTGAAACCCTGGATGAGAAATATGGTATGTGGCAGGGTGTCAATGACTTCGTATTCAAGGCCTCCCGCCAGAAAGTGGAGAAATACAACTTCTACAGCCTGGTTTACGATCCCATGACCACCTGCGGCTGCTGCGAAGCCATCTCCGCAGTACTGCCCATGTGCAACGGCATCATGACGGTCAACCGGGACTACACCGGGGAAACCCCCTGCGGCATGAAGTTCACCACCCTGGCCGGCGTCATCGGCGGCGGCCAAAGCACCCCGGGCTTTGTGGGCCACAGCAAGTACAACGTCATCCAGCGTAAATTCGTCAAAGGTGACGGCGGACTGAAGCGGGTGGTCTGGATGCCCAAAAGCCTGAAAGACGAACTCCGGGAACAGCTCATGAAGCGGGGCGAGGAAGAAGGGATGCCCGATCTGCTCGATCGCATTGCCGATGAGACCGTGGGCGTCACCGAAGACGAAATCCTGGCCTTCCTGACGGAGAAGAAGCACCCGGCTTTGGAAATGGAGCCGATTATCGGTTAACCTCAACGGGGCCTGGAGGTGCGCCCCTTCAGGCCCTTGCTTGATTTCAGGTCCCGGCGGGATGGGTAACACCCGGTTAACTCACCGTGGGCCGCCAGCCATGGATAAGGAGAAAGAAGATGGCATTAACTGGAATTGAAATCTTTAAAATGCTCCCCAAGACCAACTGTAAGGAATGCGCCTTACCCACCTGTCTGGCCTTTGCCATGGCCCTGGCCAGTGGTAAGGCGGAGTTGGCAGCCTGCCCTTACGTGTCCGATGAGGCCAAGGAAAAACTTGCCGCCGCCTCGGCCCCGCCCATCCGCCCCGTCAAGCTGGCGATGAAGGAAGGGGTCAAGACCATCGGCGGCGAGACCGTGATGTTCCGCCATGAAAAGACCTTCTTCAACCCCACCGTCATCGCCGGACTGGTCACCACCGCGGCTGCCGATGCCGAGGTGGATGCCAAGTTAGACCAGTTCATGAAATTGCAGTATGACCGGGTAGGTCTCCTGCTCCGGCCGGAAATGATTGCGATTAAAGACGCCAACGGCGACGCCGGAAAGTTTGCCGCCCTGGCCAAAAAGGTCATGGATAAGACCGATGCGGCAATTTTGCTCTGCTCTGACAAAGCCGATGTCCTGAAAGCCGGGGCCGAGGCCGCCAAGGAGCGGAAACCGCTTCTGGGCGTCGCGACGCCTGACAATGCCGATGCTTTCGGGGCTCTGGCCAAGGAAATGGGGCTGGCCCTGGTGGCCAAGGCCGACGGCTATGATGCCCTGGCCGAGCTCACCACCAAACTTACCGGCATGGGCTTGAAAGACCTGGTTATCGATGCCGGAGCCCGCGCTCTGAAACAGGCCCTTCAGGATCAGGTCGTCATCCGCCGGGCCCCCCTGACGGCTGGGTTCAAGCCTTTCGGCTTCCCCACCATCACCTGCCCGGCTGAAATGACCGACGATCCCATGATGGAGAAGCTCTACGCCGCGGTCTTCATCGCCAAATACGGCGGCATCGTAGTAGTCAATGACCTCTCCGCCGATGGGATCTTCCCCCTGCTGCTGTCGCGTCTCAACATCTTCACCGACCCGCAGAAGCCCATGATCATCTCCCCGGGCATTTACGAGATCGGGACTCCAGGCCCGGATTCCCCCGTGGCCGTGACCACCAACTTCGCCCTCACCTACTTCATCGTGTCCGGCGAAATCGAGGCCAGCAAGGTTTCCTCCTGGCTGCTGATTCAAGACACCGAGGGCCTGTCGGTAATGACCGCCTGGGCCGCCGGGAAATTCTCCGGCGATTCGGTGGCCATGTTCGTGAAGAAATGCGGCATCCTGGATAAGGCCAAGACCCGCACCCTGATTATCCCCGGTTATGCTGCGGGCATCAGCGGCGATCTGGAAGAGGAACTGCCCGATTGGAAGATTCTCATCGGACCGCGGGAAGCCTCCCATATCCCGGCCTTTTTAAAGTCCCTGTAGGACTTGGGGAAGCTTCTTGAAGTTTTGGGAAGAAAGCCCCCTGGGGCTTTCTTCCACACCCACAGCCTAGCAAAGAAGGGGGTCACCTGATGAGTAAATTTTACCGAATCGGCGAGAACCTGAACGTGGTGACCAAAGTTTATGGTCAAGCGATGAAGGAGCGCAATCCCAAACCACTCCAGGAGGTGGCCCTGAAACAGGCCGAGGCCGGGGTGGATTTTATCGATGTCAATATCGGCCCGGCCCGCAAGGGCGGCGAAGAACTGATGGAGTGGATCGTTAAGGCCATCCAGGAAGTAGTGCCTAACGTACCCCTGGCCCTGGACACCTCCAACATCGCCGCCATGGAAGCCGGTCTCAAGGTCCATAAAGGCCGCGCCCTGATCAACTCCATCATGGCCCGGCCCGAACGCATGGACGGCATGATGCCCCTGGTGAAGAAGTACGATGCCGACATGATCGGGCTGATGTGGGGCCCCGAGGGCATGCCCCGGGACGAACACGAACGCGGCATGCTCACCGCCGAAATCCTGGCCAAGGCGGCGGAATACGATATCGAGAACGAGCGCATCTGGTTCGATCCCATCATCGCGCCGCTGAACATCCAGCAGAACCAGCTCATCGCCACCCTGGATTACATGCATATGCTCCAGGATATGGCGCCGGGTTCCAAGTCCACCTGCGGCCTGTCCAACTCTTCGAACGGCGTGCCCGATGAACTGCGGCCCATCATCAACCGCACCTACGTCATCATGCTCCAGCGCAACGGCATGGTCTCCGCCATCGTGGACTCCTTCGACCAGGAACTGGCCGACGTGGTCAACGGCAAAATGCCGGAAGCCGTGCAAATCGTCCACGACATCATGGACGGCAAATCCGTGGATATCCCATCCATGTCCAAGACCTTGCAGAACTACGCCAAGACCGCCCGAGTCATCATGGGCCAGGTCCTGTTCTCCGATTCCTGGCTGGAAATTTAAGTCCGTATTATTATCGCAGCACACGTTGTAGGGGCGGGTTTTAAACCCGCCCCTTTTTTTTCTGGATTACCACTCAATATTCCCTCAAAGGCAGCATCACCTCCGCCATCGCCCGCTCTATCAGTTCCAGGTAAATCGTAGTATCATAGCCGTCCAGGGTCTCCAGAAACGGCGCCGCCGCCACCCGGCACTCCTTCGGGCCCTTTTTCCCCTCCCTATGGACATAACGCACCTTTTCCCCCGGCTGGATATGGATGCCGGCGGCCTCAAGCTGCCGGGCCGCGAGAGCCGTGGGGGTGTCGACTTTGTAGTCCGCCAGCGGCTGGGACAGCACTCGGGTAATGACCAGTTCTTGGGGGTTGATTCCCCCCTCCCGCAGGCACTGGCGGAAGCCCTGGGCCATCTCCTCCAACGAAGGCCTCAGGGCCGCCAGTTCCCTGGGGGTCGCGGCCAGGGCCATTTTTGCCAGCATGGCCTCCTGGGCCCGGCGCACGAAGGGCGGCGTGTCCCGCCGGCGGCACATGAGCCCCCGGACCTTCAGCGAGCCGTCTTCGAACACTCCGAAGTAGCGCGTCGCCACCGGCCGCTTAGGATCCTGTTTGGACGCCATAAAATAAATCCAGCGGTATACCCCCTCCAGGGCCAGCTTGACCCCGGTGATTCGGAAGACTTTGGCGCACAAGTCTTCCAGCTCCGCCTCATACTGCGTCGCCGTTAAAGAGAGAGAATTGCCTCTTGTAGGGGCGCACCCCTGGGTTTGCTCGCCCGAGGGCGGACACGCAGGTCCGCCCCTACGACAATCCCACCCCGGCTTCTGTACCCAGAGGCAGTCCGTGAGCCCGTGGAGCACCGTGAAACCCGCGGCCTCAAAGGTCTCCTTGGCGCACAACAGCTTGTCCCGGCCATAGGCGGTCACTGCCTCGTGGGCCTCGATCTTGCCGAACCGGGCGTTTTTGTACCCCAGGTAGCCGAAACAGGTGACCAGCATCCATTTCAAGGCGGTCTGGCGCTGCTTATACGGCGCCGCCTCTTCCGGCGGCAGTTCTTTGGCCCGGGCCTTGAGTTGCTCCCGCAAGGCCAGGATTGGTCTTAAGGTTCTTGGAACCAGGCCTTCACGTCGATGGCAGAGCCGATAGCCGGCCTCGGGAACGAGGTCATTGCAGGAGGAAGGCCAGTCAGGGGCGACCCGCCGGGTCGCCCCTACGGGGATTGATGGGAGGACTAGGGGCAGGCAGTGGTCACCAGTTAAGGAAGTACTGACCACTGGCCACTGACTACTGGCAACTGCTTTGCCGCCCTTAGCCCCCTCCCCCAAACAACAACTACAGTTGACCGTCTCCGGCGAGATATTGTGGATGGCCATGATGGTGGGGTACATGGAGGCGAAGTCCACTTCCGCCACCTGGGTGTGGAGGCCGATGGGCGGCATGAAGGTGAGGCCGCCCTTGTCGATGGTGAGGAGTTCGGCCGCGGTTTTGAAGTGTTCGGGTTCGGCTTTGCGCCAGGGGATGAGGATGCCGTCGGCTACGGCCCGGGCCAGTTGCATGGAGGTGATGAGGGTTCCGGGGCTGGACCGGGCTGCCTGTTGCAGGGGCATCTGGCCGATCCGGGCGATCTGGATCAGGCCCATGAGGCCCGATTCCCGGTAGTAGAAGGAGTTGCGCCGGTCCAGGTGCCAGCGGCCGGCAAAGGGGGCCGACGATCCCTGGTAGACGATGCGGCCGTAAGAAAAATAGCTGCGGCCGCGGCTAAACCGCCGGGGGACCGGGTTCGCTTCCCGGTCCAGCGGCAGGGGCGCGCCATACTCCCGGCTCCAGCGCCAGACGGTGGGGATAATCGCATCGTCGCCCCAGTCGCTCAGCACCAGGTCCGGGTCGGCGCTTTTGAGCCAGCGGGCCAGTTCCCGCACCAGACCCGGCGCATCGGGGGCTTCCAGCTCCAGGGTGCGGTCCTCCCAGCCCACCGCCAGGCCGTTGCCGGCGCCCAGGGGAATGAGGCGGTCCCGGGTGAGGGAAAGGAAGAGGGTATTAAGGGGCGGCACCGAAAACTCCAGAGCGAAGGCGTCCTCCATGGGCTCGAGGTGGAGCAAGCGCCCGTCTTCGGCCTGCAGCTCATACCAGGCGCAGGGCCAATAGCCGCGGGTATAAAGATAGGCGGCGGCGATGTCCAGATCGCAATTGTAGGCGGCCACCTCAGCCGGGAGCGTCCCCAGCCACTGCCGCACCCGGGGCAGGAAGCCGTAAGCCTTGACCTCCAGGGCCACCACCGGGATTTCCCGGCCGGTCCACAAATCGCGGCCGCGGGACAGATAGGCCCGGCGCAGCCAGCCCTTCTGTCCCAAGATCCGGGCCAGGGGCTGAAGCCGGGCCTGGGGCCCGCCCAGGTAGAGACAATAGGGAAAATCATCCTCCAGCCGCAGCCGCTGGCCGCTCGCGGTGATAAACCACAACACCATGCGGTCGCCTAATGGATAGAGATCAAAGAGCCAGCCGGTGGTTTTCATAGAAGTTAGGTAAGATGATTTTGGGGGAGTTTTTCGTCAGTAAAGGGCGCGTGCTGTAGGGGCGACCCGGCGGGTCGCCCCTACGTCTTGATGCCGCTGTCCGGCTCTTCGACACTTTGGAGGCGCTTCTTTAAGGCGCTCAGGTCCTTCTGGTGTTCCAGGAGCATGGAGAGGAGCATGGACTCCAGAGGGCAGGGGTTCGAGGCGTACACCCCGGCCTGGAGATGCAGGCGGGCCGACTCAAAGAGCCGGTCCAGGTGGGCCTGGTCCTCTCGGCGCAGGGCCCGGCGGAATTTCTGCCAGCGCTGCCGCTCTGCTTCCCACACCTGACTGTAAGGTAAAACCGTCCGGCCCATGGTTGATTTCCTTGGAAGCAGTCATTCATGGGCCTTGGGCCCACCCGTAAGGCATGAAAGGTTTGGTGGGGCGGGCCTCCGTGCCCGCGCTGCCATAAGCTAATGGTGCGTAGAACGCACCCTACGGAAGACTTTTCGGAACAGTTCCTCATGGGCCTTCGGCCTAGCCGTAAAGGATGAACAGTCTGGTAGGGCGGACACTGCCGGCCGATTCCGCTGATTCGTTGGTGCGTAAGACGCACCCTACGTAAAAACTTTTCAGGTCAGTCGAGTCAGCTGTCAGCATTTAGCTGGGCCTTTTCCCTAACTGCTCACTGCTTACCTGCTTACTGCTACCTGCTCACTGCTCACTACCCCGCCATCAGCATGATCAAGGCGGTTACCAGAATCAGCCCCAGGGTTCCCAAAAATTTCAGGATTTCCAGAAGACAGGTTCCGGCGTCCTCCGGGATGGCGAGGGCCCGGCTTAACTGCTTCATACGGGCCGCAAATTTCAGACCGGGATGCAGGTATGGGCATTCGGGTAAAGATACGTCCACGTTAAAGGTCTCCTTTTTGAGGTGGGGAGGGGGCGGCGTGAGCGTCTCCGCCCCATAACTGGCCCGCCGGGAGCGCCAAGACCGCCGGAGATGTCCGGCGGGTCGCCTCGCGGTGGCCCTCCCGACTTTCCACCTCCACAAAGTAGTCGATCACCGGGGCCAGGAGGCGGCCGAAGTGTTGGTTGGCGGCGGCCCGGGGCAAGCGGGGCTGAAGCAGCAGGAGGGCCGAGCCGGTCTTGATCCGGGCCAGGAGGCGCACCAGGTCCTGAAAGAGGCGGCGGCGTTCCCTAAGGGGCACCTGCTCATCGTAGAACAGGCTCACCGGTCCCAGGACCAGCACCAGGCTGCCTTGTTCCAGACTCGCCGGGAAGGTTTCCGTGAGGAGGCGCACCAGTTGGTGGGAGGTGAAGGCCCGGGCCACCCGCACCCGGGTTAGCGCCTCTTGGGGCGAGAGCTTGCGGGTGCCCGCCTCCCGGACCAATTGGTACGGGTCAAAGCGGTTGGCCGCGTCCACCACCAGGACCGGCGCCCGCCGGGCCACTCCCCAGACAGCCGCGGCCGCGGTCAGGGCTCGCAGGTGTCCCCCCCAGAGCAATACCCCCCGGCCCGGTTTAAGGGGCGCCAGATAGTGGCTCATGGGCTTCATCCGCGTCTTTTGCCCTCCAGGTTGCGGTACACGCCCACCACCTTGCCCAGGATCTTGACGTCCGCGGCCTCGTCCGGGGAAAAGCGCAGGGGAGTAAAATCCGGGTTGTCGCCCTTGAGAACCAGCCCACCGGCCTCCTCGTACACCCGCTTTAACGTGGCATCATCGTCGATGAGCGCCACCGCGATTTCGCCGCGAGCCACCCGGGATTGGACCCGGACCATCACCAGGTCGTCGGGCAGGATTACCGGCGCCATGGACTCCCCGGTAACTTTCAGGAGAAAGACCTCCTCGCCCCGGACCCAGGACCGGGGCAGGGGCAGGGTCTCCTCGACGTTTTCGCTGGCCAGGAGAGGTTGGCCCGCGGCGATGCGGCCCAGCAGCGGCACTTCCACCACCGGCCCGGGGCTCTTGGAGGTCAGGGACAGACCCCGGGAAAGCCCCGGCTCCCGGTGGAGGTAGCCCTTGCGCCTCAAGGCCGCCAGGTGATCCACCGCGGCCCGGGGCTGGATGCCGAAGGCGGCGGCCACCTCCCGCACCGTGGGCGGATAGCCCTGGTGCTCGCAAAACTCCTCCACAAAGGTCAGCACGGTCTGTTGTCGGTCGGTTAATGGCTTCATGGTCATAAACTACTATACAAAAGAATACGTGTCAAGAGAATAGTTACTAGGTTTTGGATGAAGAGGCAATGGGGAGGCGCGGCAAATCAACCGGGGAAGCTCGGGGGAATCACCCTTCTCTGCCTTTTCTTGTGTTCTCGGCCCCTCCCTGATATGGTAATCCTCTATGAAAGCACCGTCTGCTGACCCCGTGTCCCGGCGGGCTAGAGAGATCACCCCGTTTTTGGTGATGGATATCCTGGAGCGGGCCCAGGAGTTGGAGCGCGCCGGCGAGCAGGTCATCCACCTGGAGATCGGGGAGCCGGACTACGACACGCCCCAGGTGGTCAAGGACGC
>JAHIKF010000003.1 GCA_018897875.1 Pseudomonadota bacterium
GGGCAGACCTCTTTGACGCAGCGCTGGCACCGCAAGCACCCTTCATTCCAATCGATGATCGTGGTTTTGGCCAGGGGCGATAGCCGCGGCGGCACCCGGTGCACGGGGATGTGATATTTGAGTGGCAAAACTTCCTCCGGTAAAATCCTTGGGGTGAAAAGGGTAAAAGGGGAAAAGGGTAAAGCAACTGGTGAGGATTCCCCCTTTTTTGCCTGGTTAACGTCCTTCCCTCTTCTAATCCTCATTCAATACTTAGGAAAAATGATTCATGACCCAAGGGTGGCATTAAATCACGGGTTTTCCCCCTTTTTCCCTTTTCGCCTTTTCCCCTTTTACCCCAGCTTTTTTAAAGGGCTTGGTCCCAGGGCCTCGGCCTGCGCCTTGATGCCGGCCAGGGCTGCGGCCAAGCCGGGTCCATCTCCCGGGATCACCACCGAGCGTCCCACCCGGGCACTCTCCAGGCCGATCTCTTCCAGGTAGCGCTGGGTGTAGGCGATGCGGTTCCCTAGCCGGTGGCTGCCTTCGTTATAGCGGCAGAGGTCTTCGGCGCAGCCGATGACCCACACCAGGTCCGCCGGGGTGGCCAGGGTCCGGAGCAGCTGAAAAGCCTCGATCTTGCTGCTGCACGGTTCAGGCAGCACCTGGAGCCGGATGTTGTCCTTGCCCCACTGGGTCCTGAGCCAATCCGGGTTCGGGACGGCTTGCTGACAGGCGAAGATTACCACTTCCGTTGCCATAGATGATCTGCCTCAAAGGCAAACCGGGACCGCCTCAGGGAAGGCGCCCGGCTGCCTATAAACAAAATTTATCCCAAATAAATATTGTGTCATTCGGCTCTGACCCTTGCAACAATTATAGATAATGCGCCCAAAACGACAAGTTTGTCACCCAATCGGCTGGGCAAACAAGTAGGCTGGAGGAGGACGACCTCCCCCCAGCCGACTGGACTCGTTGAACGATCTGCAACTCTGCCGGGATGAGACGCCGGCGCTTACAGAATCGGGAGATAGCGCTCGATCTCGTAGTTGCTCACGTGCATCCGGTAAGCATCCCACTCGATCTTTTTGTTTTCCAGGAACTTGTTGAAGATATGCTCGCCCAGGGCTTCTTTGACCAGGGCGCTGTTTTCCACTTCGATGATGGCCTCGTGGAGGCTGCCGGGCAACTCCTGGATCCCCAGCTTCTCGCGATCAGCTTTTGACATGTGGTAGATGTCCACTTCCACCGGTTCGGGCAGGGGATAATTGTTCTCGATGCCCTTGAGGCCGGCGGCCAGCATCACCGCGAAGGCCAGGTAGGGGTTGCAGGCCGGGTCGGGGGCGCGGTATTCGCACCGGGTGGCGGTCTCTTTGCCGGGCTTGTACATGGGCACCCTTACTAAGGCGGAACGGTTCCGCCGGGCCCAGGCGACGTAAACCGGGGCCTCGTAGCCGGGCACCAGGCGCTTGTAGGAGTTCACCCACTGGCTGCAGATGCCGGTGATCTCCCGGGCATGTTTCAGCAGACCGGCGATGTAGCTCTTGCCGATGGCCGACAGGTGATACTCGTCGCTGGCGTCGTGGAAGGCGTTCTTGTTGCCCGTAAACAGGGACTGGTGGGTGTGCATGCCGCTGCCGTTAATGCCGAAGATGGGCTTGGGCATAAACGTGGCATAGACCCCGTTGATCATGGCCACGGCCTTTACCGTGGCCTTCATGGTCATGGTCTTGTCGGCCATGCGCATGGCCTCGTCGTAACGCATGTCGATTTCGTGCTGGGAGTCGGCCACTTCGTGGTGACTGTACTCGATGCGCACCCCCATGCTCTCCAGGGCGAAGATGGTGGCCCGGCGCAGGTCATTGCCGCCATCCAGGGGCGGGGCGTCGAAATAACCGCCACGGTCCAGGACTTCGGTGCCGCGGTTGTTGGCGAAATAGAAGTACTCCAGTTCCGGTCCCAGATAATTGGTGTAGCCTTTCTCCGCGGCCTTGGCCAGCATGCGCTTCAGCGCATAACGCGGGTCGCCGGGATAGGGGGCGCCGTCGGGCGTCAGGATGTCGCAGAACATCCGGGCCACGGGTTTCTCGTCGGGGCGCCAGGGCAGGACCTGGAAGGTGGAGGGGTCGGGCTTGGCGATCATGTCGCTCTCTTCAATGCGGGAAAATCCCTCGATGGAGGACCCGTCAAACCCCATCCCCTCAATCATGGCCTCTTCCAATTCAGATGGGCGAATGGAAAAGCTTTTCAACACTCCCAGGATGTCGGTGAACCAAATTTGGATAAAGCTTACCTCTTTATCCTTGACAATGCGGGACACATCCTCTGCGGTTTGGCAGGTTTGGCAGTGCACGGTATTCCTCCTGAACAATAATTTGATTACCTTACAGCAAGTAGTATACCAGACTGATTATTTTGAAAAATCAAAAACTTACCCAAATTGCGGTTTACATTATTGTAGAATTTCCCAAAAAGATGCCTACAAGATTGTTAATATTCCCCGCCCATAAACCAAGAAAAGCCGTTGTAGGGGCGGTTCGCGAACCGCCCCTACGGGAACTTTTCAAGGCAGTTATCAGGCGGTTGGGGGGAAGAGTGGTTGCAGCGAGCCCGGCGGAGGGAGGGAAAAAGGGCGACGGATGTGGGGGTAAGGGCCGGGGGGCGACTGCCGCTTGCGGCGCCCCCCCGGCTTTCTTTTACAGAAAACAGAGAA
>JAHIKF010000015.1 GCA_018897875.1 Pseudomonadota bacterium
AGAACGCAGCCCCGCACTAACTCCACGGTATGGCCGTCTTGTTTAATAAATGATGAAATTTTTAATAACCCCAGAGGGGGATATTTCGTGTAATACTTAGGTTCGACCAATAAGATGTGCATAATTTAATATTTTTTTGTTAAAATGCGATATGATTAATTATTATTTTCCTTCCTATAAATCTTATCCTCTATCCATTTGTCCACAATACTTTTCTTGGCCCTATATTGCCTTCTTATCTTGGTGGCGGGCAACCCTTCCTCCTTTATAAGCTTATAAATCGTCCTTTTAGTGTAACCAAGGTATTCAGCCAAGTCATCAATGTTCATAAGCTCCTTAAATTTTTTCGGCATACCCCCTCCTTGCCGACTAATTTAATTTAAACGAGAAATATTGAAAAGTCAATAATAAAATGTATCTTAGATGTCTCTACAGTGTATATTAAATGTATTTTGGAGGTTTTCTAATACTTCCCTTTTCCCGGTCTTCCTTCCCGCCCGTGCTGGCCTCCCGCCGCCGCTCCTGCTAACCTCCTGTAGGTGGCACACGCGTCTCGCCTGTGCGGTACCATCAACCTCCCAACCCTTTGGAGTGTCCCATATAGCTCTTATCTTTCCTGGTCGGCCAGGTATGCTTCCAAAGGCCGCGCCGGCTCCGACCGCCGATGTTCGATAAGTGCAATGTCCAGCAAATCTTCGACAAATTCCCGGTCTTGCAGCAATTTCTGCACCACGAGGTGCTGCTCTTTCTTGGGCAACCCCTTAAAGGCCAGCCAGAAAACTTCCGCTTTGGCTTCTTCCTTAATCATATAAACATCCTCCAACTCTTCTTGTGCCTATGTTAAAATATGCGTCGCCATCTGTCAAAAATTTCCACGAAGCCGGGCCGCCTTTCCCCTTTTCGCCCCCCCACAAAAAAAACCCGGAAGTCGTATCACCGACCCCCGGGCGTACCCCGAACCCCAACTGCTCACTGCTAAAGGGGAGATGGTGGGCCGTGCCCAACCTACGTTTATCTGGCATAGGTTGATGGCGGGCGGGGACGCCCACCCTACCGGCTCTTTGCTCACTCCCGGCTACTTCTTCTCTTCCTCCGCTTTGCCCGTGGTCTTGGTGCCGCACATGGGGCAGAGGATGTCCACCTCTTTGGGGTCCCCGATGAACTTTTCCCGCATCTTTTCCGGCGGGATGAAACTGATGTCCCCGCAGGCGCACGCCGGGCACTCGGCATGAACCACAACTCTCTTCTTTGCCATGCTGCCTCCTTACTTGCCGGGATGATACCCGGCTGCCCCCCCGGGAGGGCGGGCGCCGCCGGTGCACCTTTATGAATAATCATGAAAACGGCCGAAGGGAAGGGACCGCCTTAGATTTAAGCTTGGCACAGGATTTCATAAATACGCTAACGTCATTTTTCGCCCCCCTCACCCCAACCCTCTCCCCCCGAAGCGGGGGGAGAGGGGGTAGGTTAGGTCGCAGGGTTCTTTATGATGGCAGAGCCTCAAATCGGTCCCATCTTTTCCCCTCTCCACCAATGGGGGAGAGGGTTAGGGTGAGGGGGAAGTAATCACTTTCTCCCGGTCGTTAATAAGTGCGTTCCCGGATTTTTTGAAAGCTCGGGTGCTAAGTGAACAGCATTGGATTTAGATGCATTACCCGAGGGTTAGAAAAGCAGGGGTAACGAGGCTGGCTGGCGTTTAGTTAGCGGCCCGGGTAGTAAAAGACGGCGACCAGGATTACCGCGGCCAGGAGGAGGCGATAGACGCCGAAGGGGATGAAGGTGTGGCGCTGGAGGAAGCGCATGAGGTACTTGATGGTGAGATAGCTGGAGATCACCGCGGCGAGAAAGCCGAGGGTGGCGGGCAACAGGGGGAGGGTCCCGGCGGGCTCGTTGATCCACTTGGGGAGGTGGTGGAGGCCGGCGCCGGCGATGATGGGGGTGGACAGCAAAAAGGAGAAGTGGGCGGCGGAGCGGCGGTTG
This sequence comes from Pseudomonadota bacterium, assembly GCA_018897875.1. Classification (GTDB taxonomy): domain Bacteria; phylum Desulfobacterota; class Desulfobaccia; order Desulfobaccales; family 0-14-0-80-60-11; genus 0-14-0-80-60-11. Next base: position 1,981 of record JAHIKF010000015.1, read on the forward strand.
AAGCCCAAAAAGAGGCCGGTGGTCATGGTGATGCCGCTTCGGGAGACCCCGGGCATGATGGCGAAGGCCTGGGATAGGCCGATGAGAATGGCGTCCTTCAGGCTGATCCGGTCCAGGGGGCGGTTATGCCGGGCCAGGATTTCGGCCAGGATGAGGAGCAGTCCCACCGCGCCCAGAAGAATGGCGATGCGGGTTGGTTCCCGGAAGATGGTTTCAGCCTTCTTCTCGAGCAGCAACCCGGCCAGGGCCCCGGGGATAGTGGCGACGATGATAAAGAAGAGCATCTTGCGCTCCGGGCGATTATACCGGGAGGGAGAGATAAAGGCGTGGGCCATGTCCAGCCAGTCCTGGTAGAAGTAGGCCACCAGGGCGACCAGGGTGCCGACATGGAGGAGGATGTCAAAGCCCAGGCCGGCTTGGGGCACCTGCAGATAATGCTCCAGGAGGGCCAGGTGGCCGGAGCTGGAAATGGGCAGGAATTCGGTAATACCCTGGACCACGCCGAGGAAGAGGGCAATGAGGGGGTGCATAGTTGCGGAATGTATCACGGGGAAATTGAGCCGGCAATGAGAAAGTGGGGTCAGGGGTCAGGGGCCGGTGATACGAAATTGCTGTCAAACGGATTATCGCCGCAGGTTTTAGGCTGCTGGCGCACAGGCTGGAAAGCCTGTGCCACCGGTGGGGTTGCGATTTGGTAGCAGAGATCGCTTGGTATTATGGCGACTTGGCTAAAGTGACGGTGACGGTGGCGGGGCGGGAGCGCACCAGGCTGACGCCGCCGGGTAAGTCCACGGAGACGGTGAGGCGGTGGCGGCCGGGGGTCAAGTTCCGGGTATCCACCCGGGGCTTGAGATCTTCGGTTTTGAGGTCATGCACCAGGGGCCAAGGGCCTTTAATGGTGAGGGTGACTTGGGTCGGGGACACCTTTGCCGCTTTGAGGTCGGTCAAGACGGGAATCCCGGAAAAGGTCCGGGTCAGGGTTTTGGGGCCGATCTGGAGGTCCGCCAGGATGGGAACGGGATCTTTCAGGGCCAGGTGGAGGTTCTTGAAGTCCAAATCCGTGGCGATGACGGTGGGTTCCTTGAGGAAGGACAGGTCAATGGGGAGGGTGGAGATAAATTTCAGTTCGGCAAGTTCCGTAGAAGGGCCTTTCACGGTCACCTGGGCCGGGCGGGTATTAATGCTCACGAGCTCGTAGCCCTCGGCGGGATTATTTTCCAGGACCGGTTTGATGGGCAGGGTCCGGGTTATGGTGGCGGCCAGGGTCAGGGTGATGGGGTTGGGCTGGATGCGGACCACCTGAACCCCCCGGGGCAGGGAGAAGCTGTTGGGGCCGAGAGAGAAGGTGTGGCGGCCGCTTTTATAACCGCCCAGGTCCATGGTTTGGGTGAGGCGGGACTGGGACAGATTGTTGACGATGGAGCGGGAACCGACGACCCGGACCTGAATGGCGGAGGGGATCTCGCTGGTGACCATGAGATTTCGGTTCAGATTGACCATTTCGAGGTTCATGTTGAGGGAGGTCTCGGTGCGCTCCTCACCACTGACGGCGAACCAGAAGGCGATGGCCAGCAGGAGGGCAAGGAGTTTCAGGAGCCTATTGCGTTTTAAAGTGCCGAACCAGTTTGTCAATCCAGTTTCCTCGGTTATGGGCCGGGGTTTCCAGGAGATCCTGGAGGGCCTGACGCAGTTGCAGCCGGGTAAGATCGCGTTTCAGTTTTCCCCCCTGGGCCAAAGAGATCTGTCCGGAGGTCTCGGAGACCACCAGGGCCAGGGCGTCGCTTTGCTCGGTGATCCCCACCGCGGCGAGATGGCGGGTGCCTAATGTGGGGTCCAGGTTGGGGTTGCGGGACAGGGGCAGCAGACAACCGGCGGCCACGGCCCGGTCCCCCTGAAGAATGACGGCGCCGTCATGGGTGGGGTTGTGGGGCCAGAACAGAGTAACCAGCAACTCTTTGGAGACCAGGGCGTCCAACTTGATGGCCCCTTCGAGAAAATCCGACAAGCCGATATAGCGCTCCATGACGATGAGGGCGCCGATGGAGCGACCGGCCATGGTGTCGGCGGCCTCGCAGACTTCCTCAACGGTGAGCGGGGCGTTGATGCCGCCCGGGGCCAGGGCCTTTTTGCCCATTTGACTGAGAACCCGGCGGATGTCGGCCTGAAAGAGAATGATGACAATGAGCACAAAGCTCTTGACGATGATATCCAGGAGCCATTCCAGGGTAAAAAATTGCAATTGCCGGGCCACCACATAGGCGATAAACAGGAGAAAGAGCCCGGCCAGGACCGGGATGGCCTGGGTGCCGCGCAGGATCAACACCACCTGGTAAATGATGATGGCGACCAGGATGATATCCACACCATCCTGCCAGCGCAGATTGCCTAAAAAATTCAACATGGTGGGGGCGAGGGCGAATCCTTTCCGGAGATGTCAGGTAATCGGGAGGCGAAGGCTTTCATACGAAGTTGCAATCTAACAAGAGGCGCGTGTTGTCGCCTGCGGCTGCAAAAAACTCTTTGATTGCAAATCCGTATCAGACCCCGCCGGGCATCTCCAAACTTATGATTAGAAGGGTTCAGGGCGATAAACGTTAAGCACGTGTGCATAATGGTGCGCAGTGCGCACCCTACATCCGGGCCGGAGAGGCGGGCACGGGTCCCCGCCCTTCCGATCTATTCCCGTCAGCTTCCAGCCGGGGCGGTGCGAATCGCCTCCAGCACGGCCAGGAACTGGCGGGCATAGGCAACGTTATGGGTACGGACGATCCGGGCGCCGCGCATCACCGCTACGGCCAGGGCCGCCAGGGTGCCGACATCCCGTTCTTCGCCGGCGGGGAGGTCCAGGATATGGCCGATGAAGGCTTTCCGGGAGGCTCCCACCAGCATGGGACAACCCAAATCCAGGAAGACCTCCAGGTGGTTTAGGATCGCCAGATTGTGGAGCCAAGTTTTGCCGAAACCGATACCTGGGTCCAGGACCAGGAGCTCAGGCGGGAGGCCCTGGGAGGCGGCGAAATCCAACCGTTCCCGGAAGAAGTCCCTGATCTCTCCCAGCAGGTCGTGGTAGTGTGGCTGGCGCTGCATATCCCTGGGGGTGCCCTGCATGTGCATCAGTACCACCGGCACTTGCATCTCGGCGGCCAAGGGGGCCATATCCGGGTCGAAGGACAGGGCGCTGATGTCATTGATGATGGTGGCTCCGGCGTTGAGGGCGGCCCGGGCCACCTGCGCCTTATACGTATCGATGGAGATGGGGACATTGATTTCGGGGGCCAGGGTTTCGATGACCGGCAACACGCGGCGCAGTTCCTCATCCAGAGGCACGGGATCGGCAAAGGGCCGGGTGGATTCACCGCCGATATCCAGGATGTCGGCGCCAGCCACCACCAGGGCCCGGGCCTGGGCCAGGGCGGCGTCAGGGTCGAAAAAGCGGCCGCCGTCGGCAAAGGAGTCGGGGGTAACGTTGAGCACCCCCATGACCAGAGGGCGCGGTGCCGCCAGCAGCGCCGCCCAGATATGCCGGCGCTCCGGAATCTCCACCAGGCCGGAGGGATGGGCCGGGCCCGACATGGCTAGGCCTGTTGGAGGTCGAGTGGCAGTTGGGCCGGGATTTCCGGGGGTTCGTCGGGATTGAGGAAAGAGTCCAATATCCGGTTGATTTCGGTACTGTCCAAGGTCTCTTTCTCCAGCAGGGCCTGGGCCAGGGCTTCCAGTTGGGCCCGATGGGCGGTGAGCAGATCCCGGGCCTGATTGTAAGAGTTAAAGACCAGGTTCTTGATGGCGTGGTCGATGACCCTGGCGGTCTCCTCACTGAAATCTTTGCCCTGGGAGATCTCCCGGCCCAAAAAGATGTGTTCGTCCCGTTTCCCGAAGGTAACGGGGCCCAATTCATCGCTCATGCCCCAATTGCACACCATCTTGCGGGCCAGGTCGGTGGCCCGTTCCAGGTCGTTGCCGGCGCCGGTAGTGAAATGATTAAAAATCAGTTGTTCGGCGGCCCGGCCTCCCAACAACACCGTCAGGACATCGACGAGATACTCTTTGGGGTAGGTGTGGCGTTCATCCAGGGGCAGTTGCTGGGTGAGCCCCAAGGCCCGGCCCCGGGGAATGATGGTGACCTTGTGGATGGGGTCGGCGCCCGGGGTGCACTTGGCCACCAGGGTATGCCCGGCCTCGTGATAGGCGGTGTTCCGGCGTTCCTGCTCAGTCAGAATGAGGCTGCGGCGTTCCGTGCCCATGAGGACCTTATCTTTGGCCGATTCGAAGTCGGGCATGGTGACCGATTCACTGCCGCGGCGGGCTGCGAAGAGGGCGGCTTCGTTGGCCAGGTTCTCGAGGTCGGCGCCGGTAAATCCGGGGGTGCCCCGGGCCAGGATGGAAAGGTCGACGGAGTCGGCCAGGGGAGTGCGCCGGGTATGGACCTTGAGGATGGCTTCCCGCCCCTTGACGTCGGGGAGGGGGACCACCACCTGACGGTCGAAGCGGCCGGGCCGCAGCAAGGCCGGGTCCAGGACGTCCGGGCGGTTGGTGGCGGCGATGAGGATAACCCCTTCATTGGCCTCA
>JAHIKF010000150.1 GCA_018897875.1 Pseudomonadota bacterium
CAGGACCTGGCGGTGGACGCCTACACCATCGATATCCTGGAGACCAGCGAACTGGGGATGGCCAACGGCATCCGCAGCGGCGCCTACCGGGTCGGCAGCCTGGCCGCCGGGTCGGGGTTGCTGATCCTCAGCGATTGGCTGGGATGGCGGCCCGCCCTGGTGGGAATTGGCGTGCTGCTGGTGGCCCTGGTGGTGACGATTCTGGTGTTCAGGCCCTTTCGGCTGCCCCGCCCACCGGAGGCTTTGGCCGCCCGAAAGGCTGCCCAAGAGTCCGGGTTGCTACTGGAGGGGTTTCACAAACTCTTTTCCGCGCCCCTCCAGGGCCTATCGATGTTGTCGAATTTAGCGGTAAGCTTTCTAACCCAAGTCTTTACCGGACTGGCACGCCACCCGCATCTCGGGGTCATCATCCTCTTTGTTCTGATTTATAAGGCCGGTGACGCCCTGATGGGTATTATGGTCATTCCCTTCTGGAAATCCCAGCAGTTCACCAACACGGAAATCGGCGTGGTTTCCGGGATCCTGGGCGCGGTGGCCACCACCCTGGGAGGTTTTCTGGGGGGATGGTTCACCTCCCGCTATGGGATCGGCCGCGCCCTTTTGGTGCTGGGCATTTTCCAGGCGGTTTCCAACCTGGGCTACTGGGTGGCGGCTCTGCCGGGCATGGGGCGCTATGCCGTCTTTACCCTCCACCTACCGTTTTGGGATCAGAGTTTTGCCATCTATCCCATCTATTTGGCCTCGCAAGGTGAAAGCCTCAGTTCCGGGTTGGGGTATGCCCCCTTCATGGCCTTTATGATGAGCCTGTGCGACAAACGCTTCAGCGCCACGCAGTATGCGTTTTTTGTGTTCCTGGCGGTGTTGAGCGGCAGATTGATGGGATTTCTGGGCGGCTTCGGGGTGAAGTACCTGGGATACGGCGACTTCTTCTTCGTGACCTTCCTGGTGTCCCTCCCCGCCTTCGCCCTCTTACCCTGGATTCTGCCCGTGGTGCGAGGGATCGAGGGACGGGAGACGGTGGAAAGTGGCCAGTAGTCAAGGGTCAGTTGCCTTTGCCCAGGGCTGGCCGGCCAGTATGAGATAGGCTGTATCGATTCCTTTTCACCCGTAGGGGTACGGCGTGCCGTGCCCGCAAAAAAGGGTGTTGGCGATTTGCAGTTATTCAGTGCTTATGGAGATCATAAGGCCAAACCTGACCACTGACTGCTGGTAACTAAATGATTCGCATCCTCCTCACCGGGCCGCCCCAGTGCGGCAAGACCACGGTGGTCCAAAAGGTGGTGGCCCGTTGGCCGGGCCAGGCCGCCGGGTTTTACACCCGGGAGGTCCGGCAGCAAGGCATCCGTCTGGGGTTTGAGATCATCACCCTGGACGGCGCCACCGCCCTCCTCAGCCACGTGGACTTTCCCGGCCCGCACCGGGTGGGGAAGTACGGGGTGAACCTGGAGAATTTCCACCGGGTGGCCCTGCCCGCCCTGAAGGTGATCCCGGGCGTGGACCTCATCGTGGTGGACGAAGTGGGGAAGATGGAATGTCTCTCGCCCCGGTTCGTGGCGGCCATGGAGTGTCTCTGGTCCGCTCCGGTGCCGCTCCTGGTCACGGTGGCGGCAAAGGGCGGCAGCTATATCGCAGCCCTGAAGGGGAAGCCCGACAAAACCCAGCTCACCGTCACCCCCGCAAACCGCGACGCGCTCCCGTCCCGGATTCTGGAACTTTTAAAAACTTAGTGGTTCAGGCTTCTCGCCTGTGGTGTCAGCTCTTTGAAATCGATGAATTCTTCCCTCCGCTCAGAATGACAAATAAGCACACAATGCCGTTTCACAACCTGCCGGCTGGCGCCGAGATAACCCCAAAAAGCCCAACTTCCTGAGATTTCAGGCACATTGCAATTGTGGCCGGTGGTGACTATAATTTACCCAATATGGCTCAAGAAACCTGGATTGAGGTGCGCGTTATCGTGCCCGCCCGGATGCAGGAAGAGGCCTCCCTGTTTCTCACTGATTTCAGCGGCCGGGGGGTGATCATCGAAGAAGAGAATGTGCCGGCCGGCGGCGTGGTCATCCGGGCCTTTTTCCAGCCGGAAGAGTATGGCGACTGGCAGCGGCAGGAGTTGCAGGACTATCTCAAGCGCCTCAGCAGTTACGAACTCTCTCCCCTGGGTTTGGAGGTCCGTCAGGTGGCGGCCGAGGACTGGGCCGAGGCCTGGAAGGCCCATTTCAAGGCCGTGAAGTTGACGGGCCATGTGGTCATCCGGCCGCCCTGGGAGGAATACGCCGCCCAACCGGGGGAGACGGTGATCACCATCTACCCCGGCATGGCCTTCGGCACCGGCCGCCACGCCAGCACTTTGTTGTGCCTCAAGGCCCTGGAACAGGTGTGGGAGGAGCAACCGCCCCGCTTCGGCAACCCCTGGCAGGTTTTGGACGTGGGCACCGGCACCGGCATCCTGGCCCTGGCCGCGGCCCGCTACCAGGCGCTGGGCTTGCACCAGACCGGTTTTCTCACCCAGGAGGATTGGGGCGCCCTGATTTTCCGGCGCCCATAAATTGCGGCAATGGGGGTTTATCGGAAATTTCTCCGACGGCAGTCCATCACCGGCA
>JAHIKF010000151.1 GCA_018897875.1 Pseudomonadota bacterium
CCCGACCCCCTGATCCGAAAGTCGATGCGGAGCCTGGAAGTCAGCCAGGGGATTACCTATACGGACTTCAAGGGCGCCTTTGACCGGCTCAATCAAACCATCCGGGACGTGGGGGCCAAAAACCAGGTGCTGGTCATCGATCTGGCCCGAGAGATTCCGCCGGTGAAAGAAAATATCGCCGACGTGGCCCATTTCAATGACCGGGGCTCCAGACTGGTGGCGGCGCGCATTGCCGCCGGCCTGACCCCGATGATCACGTCCTTGCCGAAAAAGCCTTTATCCGGCAACTAGAAATAAGGTATGATTAGATCATGCCTTTGGGATTCGCCGCCATCACCGAACGGGCTCCGGTTATCGCCTACCTGGGGTTGGGAGCTAATTTGGACGACCCCCGCCGGCAATTGTCCGAGGCCCTTAAACGCCTGAACGCGGCGGAAGAGGTGGAAGTGACCAGGGTATCCAGCTTCTACCGGAACCCGCCGCTGGGGCCGGCGAATCAACCCTGGTACGTCAATGCCGCGGCCCGGGTGCGCACCCGCCTGGGACCGGAAGAGCTGTTGCGGTTGTTGCAGCAGGTGGAAACGGCCATGGGGAGGGTGCGGGGAGAACACTGGGGACCCCGGCGCCTCGACCTGGACCTGCTGTTGTATAACGGCGAGGTGATCTTTGCCCCCGACCTCGTGGTGCCTCACCCGGAGATGCATCGGCGGGGCTTCGTGCTGGTCCCCCTGGCGGAGATCGCCCCCCAGGCCTGGCACCCGGTGCTAAGCAAGAGCGCCGGGGACCTGCTGTCCGAACTGAACCCCGCCGACCGGGCGGCAGTGCAACCTTTTGCCGCAGCTTGAGGACAAGACCCGATGTTTAAATTCCTGCTTTATCTCGGCCTGGGGTACATGGCTTATTTGATCATCAAGCCGGTGGCCCGGTCTCTGGGCCTCTGGCCCCAGGCGCCCAGGCCGGTGGAAAAAGACCAGGGGCCGGATCTCCTGGTCCAGGACCCGGTGTGCAAGACCTTTATCCCCCGGCGGGAAGCCCTCCGGACCGAAAAGGGCGGCGCCACCTATTTTTTCTGCTCTGAAGGCTGTTTGAAGCGCTTCCAGAGTAGTGACAAAAGTTGACTTATGATATAATAAGAGGTCTTTTATGAAATTCTTTATCGACACCGCCAAGTTGGATGAAATTCGGGAGGCGCACAGCCTGGGCCTGGTAGACGGCGTTACCACCAACCCCAGCCTGTGCGCCAAGATCGGTATTGGCACCAAAGAGGATTTTAAGGAGCACATCCACACTATCTGCGAGTTGGTGCAGGGTCCGGTGAGCGCCGAGGTCGTGGCCACCGAGTTCAGCGCCATGGTGGCGGAGGCTCGGGAACTGGCCCGGATCCATGAATGGGTGGCGGTCAAGATCCCCATGACCCCGGACGGGCTCAAGGCCACCCGGATCCTGGCCGAGGAAGACATCAGGGTCAACGTCACCCTGATCTTCCAGCCGCTCCAGGCCCTGCTGGCCGCCAAGGCGGGCGCGGCTTACGTCAGCCCGTTCATCGGCCGCCTGGATGACATCGGTCACCGGGGCATGGAAATCGTCGAGCAGATCGTTACCATTTTTGAAAATTACGGCTTTGACACCGAGATCATCGTGGCCTCGGTGCGCCACCCCCTGCACGTCCTGGATGGCGCCCTGGCCGGGGCCGATATCGCCACCATCCCTTACGGGGTGATGATGCAGCTTTTTCAGCATCCCTTGACGGATATCGGCTTACAAAAGTTCCTGGAAGACTGGGAGCGCGCCCGCAAGTCCTGAGATGCAGCAGGTAGAAACCAACAATTGGGGCACCCCTAACATCCTCACCGGAGCCCGGATTGCCGCGGTGCCCGTGGTGATGGCCCTCCTGTGCTTTCCCGGGCAATGGGCCAGCTTCTTGGGGGCGCTCTGTTTTGTGTTGGCCGGCGCTACCGATTTCCTGGACGGGTTTTTGGCCCGGCGCCAACGCCTGGTAAGCCGGTTGGGCAAATTCATGGATCCCCTGGCCGACAAGCTGCTGGTTTCAGCCGCCCTGATCATGTTGATCCCCCTGGGCCGGGTGCCGGCCTGGATGGCCTTTATCATCGTGGGGCGCGAGCTGGCGGTCACCGGCCTGAGGGGGCTGGCCGCGGCGGAAGGCCTCATCCTGGCCCCGGACCGCTGGGGCAAGGTCAAGACGCTGCTGCAAATGGCGGCCCTCACCGCCTTAATTTTGCATTATCCGTACAACGGCATAGATTTTCACGGGCTGGGGATGTGGCTGTTATGGCTGGCCCTCATTGCCACCGTGGCGTCCGGGGTGAGTTACTTCCGGGCGTTTTTCCGGCAGTACCCGGAAAGCCCACTCCCTTGACAAAAAGATATTATTGAGAGAAACTTAAAGGTCACTAAAATCGGAGGATTGCCTTGGCCAGACATTTATCCGCCCTGAAACGGGCCCGACAGAACGAGAAACGGCGGCTGCGCAACCAGAGCCGCAAAACCCGAGTCAAGAACGTGGTGCGCCAGGTGCGCATGGCCGTGGCCCAGAAGAA
>JAHIKF010000152.1 GCA_018897875.1 Pseudomonadota bacterium
CCCAGGTTAAATTGCCGGACACCCTGCCCCTGAGGAAAACCCATGTAGCCACCAGAAAAAAACTGTCAATGGCCTAGTATATATTTGTATTTCAACAGGTTATAGGATATTTTTCATCACCTTAAAATGGAACATCCGTTATAAACTGACTGCTGATAGCTGTTAATCATGACTGAAATCATCTACGGACGCCACCCCGTCTTGGCCGCTCTGCGCCAGCCCGACACCCCCTTGGAAGAGGTCATTGTGGCCCAGGGGGTGAAAGGCGCGTGGCTCCATGAGGTTAAGCGGCTGGCCCGGGCCGCGGGGGTGCGCCTGCGCCTGCAAGAGCGGGCCGCCCTGGACCGCGTCTGCGGCACCCCGAACCACCAGGGAATTTTGGCCCGCCGGGGCAGCTACGTTTACCGGGACCTGGGCGCACTCCTGGACGATCTGGCCATTCTCACCGGGCCGGCGCTGCTGGTGGCTGCGGACAGCCTCACCGACCCCATGAATTTGGGCAACCTCTGCCGCAGCGCCTTCGCCGCCGGGGCCCACGGCCTCATCATCCCCAAGGACCGGGCCGCGGGGGTGACACCCGTGGTGGCCAAGGCCGCGGCCGGGGCCCTGGAATACCTGCCGGTTTACCGGGTGACCAACCTGGCCGACTGCCTGGGAAGGCTGAAAGACGCCGGCCTGGTTATTGTCGGCACCGCCGCCGATTCCCCCCAGACTATTTATGACGCGGACCTGAATCAGCCCCTGGCCCTGGTCATCGGCAGCGAAGACAAGGGGATGCGGCCCCGGGTGCGGCAGCAGTGCGACCTGGTGGTGTCCATCCCCATGGCCGCCCCGGAGATCGGCTCGCTGAACGCCGCCACCTCCGGCGCCGTGGCCCTGTTCGAGGCCCGGCGGCAGCGAATCATGGCCATCTTTAAAATATAAACCAACTCCCGGGGCGTAGGGCGTAGGGCGGGAAAGTGAAACGCATCCCGCCTTTGAGAATTGGGTCAAACTGAAATCATGGTGCACTATTCGCGCCTTTGATCCGGGCGGCACGTTCTTTTTCACGCTGTTAAAACGCTGCCGGAACCTCCTGACCAAACACATTTACGATCTTCGGGCTGTGTTCAAGGCGGCCCGTAAACGTCGAATGTTCACTGTCGAGGCCATGGTCATTTTGCCCGATCACCCTTATTGCATCTGGACGTTGCCTTCCGAGGATGTGGATTTCTCAACCCGATGGCATGATATCAAAGATGCAAAAGGCGGGATGCGCTTCACTTTCCCGCCCTACGTCCGTGATTTCAACGGCAGAAAAACGCCGGGTACGTCAGTTCCAGCGGTGAAGTTTCGATGATTCGTCCCGGCGTGCCTACCTCAACCAAATGATACAATTCCTCCGCGTCGTGAGGGAACATCCGGATGCAGCCGGCTGAGTCGCTCCTTCCCGGTAACGCCCCGCCGTGGATGTAGTATGGCCGTTTGATCAGCAACGCCCATGGCATCCAGGTGTCGTAAATATTGGACCAGTGCTCTTCCTCCTTTTTGGCGATCTTGAAGTTAATCAGGGGCGTGGCCTTTTCCGGCGTCCCCCCGGATATGGGGAAGACCCGCTGCAGTTCGCCCTGGGTGTATAAGGCCAGGAACCCCTTGCCAATATCCACCAGGATGAATTTATCGTAAGACGCCAGGGCATCGTCGGCAGCCGGGAAGATCTCGGGCACTAGGTTGCGGTCCAGAGGGATTTTCAGGATATCCGCTTCCAGGGAAAAGGGCTCCCGAGCGTTGTTTTTGATGTAAAGAGGGTGTAACGCGTTGAAAAAGGAGATCTTGTCCCGGCAGCGATTAAAATCGGCGCGCAGGCTGGGCACGCGCTTACAAATGGAAGTAACCGAAGCGCCCAACGGGACCTTGATCTCAACATAGGGGACGCCATAAGCTAATCCCGAGTTCAGGAGTTCCAGTCCGGATTTTTCCAATTCCCGGCACAGCGGGCTATAATCAGCCTCTTCAGCCCCGGCACGGCTATGCAAGCCCAACAGGCACCAGAAACCGGCCAGAAAGATCAAAAGTATCAACACCACGCGCGACATCACATCGACCTATTCGGCAAAAATATCAAAAATAATGAGCCGGAACTTAATCTACTTACTTATCCTAAATACGATTACCCCAATTTCAAGGATAGATAACCTGACGAAAATTCACCCCCCACCTTCTTAGCACCGGCATTCAGTATCTTTTGCGGGCTTGCCCGGCAAGCAACTTTTCAAAAGTTCTGATTCATTATCGATACGATCTGTAGAAAAAAATTGGTCATTCTTGTTGTGGCAACCCCCACATAAACTCCGCTTTTTTATGGCTGAGGGCGGTATTTTCCCTTAAAGTTGAATCGGCTGGTGCCATCGTCATCCTGAAGTCCAGATTTTTGGCTCGGAGGTCATTCATGCCTGAAAAACCGGTTCTGGTTACCGGCGCCACCGGCTATGTGGGAGGGCGCCTGGTGCCCCGGCTCCTGGCCGCGGGGTACCGGGTCCGGGCCCTGGGGCGTTCCCTCAACAAATTGCGCCACCGCCCCTGGGGCAGTCACCCACTCATAGAACTGGCCCAAGGCGACGTCATGGACGCCGAATCCCTGGGCCAGGCGGCCCAAGGGTGCTGGGCGGCCTTCTATCTGGTGCACTCCATGACTGCGGCCGCCCGGGATTTCGCCGCCGCCGACCGCCAGGCCGCCCAAAACCTGGCCCGGGCCGCGGCGGAAGCACGCCTGGACCGCATCATCTACCTGGGGGGGTTGGGGGGCGCCGACGACCCCAACCTGAGCGAGCACCTGCGCTCCCGCTTTGAGGTGGCCCGGATTCTCCAATCCGGGGCCGTGCCCACCACTTTCTTGCGGGCCGCCATGATTTTGGGTTCCGGCGGCGCGGCCTTCGAAATCCTGCGCTACCTGGTGGACCGCCTCCCGGTGATGCTCACCCCCCGCTGGGTCCACACCCCGGTGCAGCCCATCGCCATCCGCAATGTCCTCACCTACCTGCTGGGGTGCCTTTCGCACGACGAAACCCGGGGCCAGACCTTCGACATCGGCGGCCCGGAAGTGGTGACCTACCGGCAACTGATGGATATCTATGCCGAAGAGGCGCACCTCGCCCGGCGCCTGGTCATCCCGCTGCCGGTGCTCACCCCCCGGCTCAGTTCTTACTGGATTCACCTGGTGACCCCGGTCCCGGCTTCCCTGGCCCAACCCCTGGCGGCAGGGCTGGCCAATCCGGTAGTCTGCCTGGACAACCGCATCCGGGAGATCATCCCCCAGGAACTGCTGGACTGCCGCCAGACCATCCGGCTGGCCTTGCAGAGAATCGAGCAGCAGCGGGTGGAAACTTGCTGGAGCGACGCCGGCCGGCTCACGCCCCCGGAATGGGCCTATTGCGGCGACGCCGATTACACCGGCGGCACCGTCTTGAGCCTAGGTTACCGGATGCTTCTCAAGGCCACCTTGGATGAGGTCTGGCAGCCCCTCACCCGGATCGGCGGGGCCACGGGCTGGTACTACGGCGACTCCCTGTGGGCCATCCGGGGCTGGGCCGACCGTCTCCTGGGGGGCTCGGGGCTGCGCCGCGGCCGGCGCCACCCCATTGACCTGCAAACCGGCGACGCCCTGGATTTCTTCCGGGTGCTGGAAATCGAGCCCGGTCAACGCCTGCTGCTCTTAGCCGAAATGAAGCTGCCCGGAGAGGCCACCCTGGAATTTCGCCTCGCGGCGCTCCCCGACGGGGTCACCGAACTCACCCAGACGGCCCGCTTCCTCCCCCACGGCCTCCCGGGCATCGCCTACTGGTACGGCCTGGACCCCTTCCATAAGCAGATCTACCCGGGCATGCTCCGGTCCATCGCCGCGGCCACCGGCAAACCCATCATGAGCGGCCCGGAGCGGGTGGGGTGAGAATGAAGTTGGGGGAGTTTTGTAGGGGCGGGTTTGAAACCCGCTCCTACAAGTGATATCAATAGGTTATTTGGATAATTTGTTTTATTTCAAAGGGAGCATGGTATTACAGAGGCGTTTGAGGGGAAGGCCGGGGGAAGCCCTTACGAAAAATTCCCCCAGCCCTCACCTCAAAAACATCTCACTCCTCCATCAACCTCTCCATCAGGTGTTCCACCAGGAAGAGCATGGATTCCAGGTCCAGGTATAGGGTGACGCTGGCGTCGAACAGCCAGTGGGCCTGGGGGGCGAAGCCTTCCTCGGCCTCGGCGTCCCAGAACGACAGCAGCAGCGGCACCTTAGGCAGCGGCATAAACGCCGCCTGCACGTCTGCGTCTTCGCCTCCCACCGCCACCATCTTGCCTCCCAGTTCGTCAATCCGTTGTTTGAGCCGGGCGGTCTGGCCGGCGAAGTGGTCCGCCAGTTTTTGCTCCAGGCGGGCCAGGGTCTTGGACTTGGACACCGAGTTGGGCAGGCTGTTGTAGGCGATCCACCGGCCCGCCACCGGCTCTTGGCCCTGGAAGGCGATGTAATTGTACAGCAGGATGGCGTCCCAGGGGTCGGCGTGAGCCCCCGCCGGATAGCGCAGCTCATCCTTAAAAACCTGGAGGCGGTGGCCGAAATACATCAGGGAGAGATACGGCCGGCCGGCTTCTTCGCCATAGGTGGCGCCCAACCCCTCGGCCAGGGCGGCAAAATCAAGCGGGGCCACCTTTTCCTGCAGGACCTCCAGTGAAATGGCCAAAGACTCCCGGCGCCGGCCGACGCCCGCCTCCTGCTGGGCCCGGACCGCCTGCCCCATATCTGCCCCCGCCCCGGTCAAATGGGGGCATTTATCCAGGTCCTCCCCTTCCTTGATCACGCGGGTGGCAAAGGCCAGGCAGGTCGCCTGGCCGCAATCCCCGCAATTGGTCCGGGGCAGATTTTTCAACACCTCCATTACGGTAATCGCCATGCGGTTTAGCCTCGCTGCCCCGATTTTTCTTCCAAGAGACGCCCCAGGCTGGCCAGATGCGCCTTCTCCTCCCCGGCCAGGGCGTACAAGACCTCCTTGGTTTGGGGCTGGTCGCTCAAGTCCGCAAACCTGAGGTAGAGATCCAGGGCCTGGGTTTCCAGCATCATGGCCAGATCGAGCACCTGAACCGCGGTTTGCAGGTGGGATTTATTGGTGGCCAGAAATTCTTCGGCGCTAAAGCCGCCTTCCAGGGTCTGCGGCACGATGGTCGATTCAAAGGCTGCCAGGTCCTGGCCGCCGGACACCACCCGGCCATAGACCTCAAAGAGCCGCTGCTCGTGGCGCACTTCCACCTGGGCCAGTTTCCCGAACAGCTCCTGCAATTCCGAGTCCTCGGATTGCTGCTTCAGGGTTTCATAAAAAAGCTGCAACGCCTTTTCCATTCCGTAGGCCAGGATGATGATCTGCGCCGGGGTTTCGTCCCCCTTGACCAGGTCCAGGTTGAGCGCCACTGGCCCGGTGGCCTTGTGCCCTTGAAAGGCCTTGATCCCGCCCGCCAGGTTGTAGACCTCCTTGAACCCCCAGCCGGAGAGCATCTGGGCCGCCACCCGGCTGCGGCCGCCCACGGCGCAGTGCACGATGGTGGGCTTTTCCGGGTCCAGTTCCTGATAGGTGTCAGACAGGTGGGGCAGGGGCATGAGCTTCGCCCCGGGGAGATGCGAATCTTCGTATTCCCCGGGCTGGCGCACGTCCAGTAAGGTGTAATCCCCTTCCCGATGTTGGGCCATATAAGCCTTGGCCTCGTCAGCATCCATGGAACCGACCGGAGTAAAAAGCTTTTTCAGTTGCATCATTATCTGTCGCCCTCCCGATGGCGCCTTCATAAGGGGGTGGATCTCATGCCGAGTTGCGTTCAAAAAGGAACGAAGTAAATGTAGGGGCGCACCTGTGTGTGCGCCCTCTCGGGGGGACACGCAGGTCCCCCCCTACAACAATTGTTCATTGACCGCCAAAAGGTATCACGACCATGCTGCCGACCAATGCCATCCTCGCCATTGGCCGCCAATCTTTTATAAGGTGATGCCGGTTACAGATTTTTCAAGATCTTAGGAATAATTATTTCAAAAGAAGGCTACAGGGGACAGCCAGTATATTTATGGGCGGAGGCACTGATATGGCCGGATTAATCCCCACCATGAGGTTTCCAGGGGTGGCAGGAGAGTCGACGGGAAGGATTTACCGATGGCTTGCTCAGTCCCTTCCCGCCATTTCAGGTTCCGAAGCTTTACCGTGAAACCCAAAATCCCCCTAAATCCCAGCAGTGTCCGGTTAGAAAATTGCATGCGGTTGTTCTGCCCCCCTCACCCCAACCCTCTCCCCCCGAAGCGGGGGGAGAGGGAGTAGGAGATGTCGCCGGGTTTAGTAACCATAAGGCATTAAATCGGTTCCACTTTTTCCCCTCTCCCCCAATGGGGGAGAGGGTCAGGGTGAGGGGGAAGTAATATTCTCGGTGCAAAAAGCGCCTTAGAGAATTTATGAATTGTTGA
>JAHIKF010000153.1 GCA_018897875.1 Pseudomonadota bacterium
ATAGTTTTACCTCAGCCTCCCCTCAAGCTCCCCCCTGTAAGGGACTTATCCTTACCCACAAGTTTTTCTGACTGGTGGCACAGCCTTTCCAGGCTGTGCGAAAATCCTCGCACAGGCTAGAAAGCCTGTGCCACCAAAAACTTGTTGAATCAAGCAGTTCCCGACTTGTGGGTAATGCTTAGGTAAGGGATGGGGGTGAGAGTTTGAGGCAGGGGCTCACTGCCCCTATCCCCTTCCCCCAAATTTCTCAATCTCCGCCTTGGTCACCCGGGTGAGGTCGCCCCGGGGCAGTTCCTTGAGGATCTGCCAGGCCAGGTCCAGGGTCTGGGTGATGGAGCGGTTTTCATCCGGCCGCTGGCGCAGGAATTTTTCTTCAAAGGCCCGGCCGAAATTGAGCACCCGGCGGTCCCCCGTCGAGAGGCTGTCTTCCCCGATGATCGCCGCCAGGGATTGGATGCGCCGGGCCCGGTCATAGACGGCGTAGAGTTGCGACGACACGTGGCTGTGGTCTTCCCGGGTGTGGCCGGCGCCGATGCCGTCGCTCATCAGCCGGGAAAGTGACGGCAGCACGTTGATGGGCGGGTAAATGCCCCGCTGGTGCAGGCCCCGGTCCAACACGATCTGGCCTTCGGTGATATAGCCGGTGAGGTCCGGGATGGGGTGGGTGATGTCGTCGTTGGGCATGGTGAGCATGGGCAACTGGGTGATGGAGCCGCTCCGGCCCTCGATCTTGCCGGCCCGCTCGTAGATGGACGCCAGATCGCTGTAAAGATACCCGGGGTAGCCCTTGCGGCTGGGCACCTCGCCCTTGGAGCTGGCCACCTCTCGCAGGGCCTCGCAGTAGTTGGTCATGTCCGTCAGAATGGCCAGGACGTGATGGTCCCGGTCGAAGGCCAGGAACTCCGCCACGGTCAGGGCCAGGCGGGGGGTGACCAGGCGCTCGATGGCCGGGTCGCTGGCCAGATTGAGGAACATGACCACGTTGTTGAGCACGCCGCTGGCCTCGAAGGACTGCCGGAAGATATTGGCCACGTCGTGCTGCACCCCCATGGCCGCAAACACGATGGCGAAGCGCCCCTCTTCCCCCAGGAGCCGGGCCTGGCGCACGATCTGGGCCGCCAGCTCGTTGTGGGGCAGGCCGCTCATGGCGAAGATGGGGAGCTTCTGTCCCCTCACCAGGGTGTTCATGCCGTCGATGGCCGAGATCCCCGTCTGGATAAACTCCTGGGGATAGGTGCGGGCCGTGGGGTTGATGGGCTGGCCGTTGATGTCGCGGCTGGCTTCCCCCACCGGATGAGGGCCGCCGTCCAGGGGCTGGCCCATGCCGTTGAAGATGCGGCCCAACAGATCGGTGGACACCGCCGCCGTCAAGGGGCTGCCGGTGAAACGCACCCGGGTTTTTTGCAGGGACAGACCCACGGTTTCGCCGAAGAGTTCGATCACCGCTTCGTCTTGGCCTACGGCCAGGACCCGGCCGGTCTGGCGGGAGCCGTCCGGGGCCGTGATCTCGACACTCTCGTCAAAACCCACCCCCCGAACGCCCGTAACCACCAAGAGCGGCCCGGTAATGCTCTTGAGGCCCAGGTACTCCCGGCCGGTGGCCGGGAGGGGGGTTTTGGGTTCTGGGTTTTGGGTTTTGGGTTGATCGTTCATAGTTTTTCGGTGAAATAGCTGTCAGCCTTCAGCCCTGTAGGGTGCGCACCGCGCACCATTGCCATTGTTCCTCGTTCCCCAGCCCCTGCCTTTAAACCAGTGATCTGATTTATCTCGTTCCCAAGCTCCTGCTTGGGAACGTACATCTTGGCCCAAGCTCTGCTTGGGCACCTTACCGCAAAATTAAAAACTCTACCCCGTCAAAGCCTCCAATTTGTCACTCAAGCTCTTCTCCAACTCGTCGAACCTTTCCAACTCGTCGGCCTTGATGGCGGACTTCATGCGCATCAGGGCCCCCAACTCCTCCAGTTCCCGCACCTGGTAGAACGGTACGCCCCCGGCCATCACCTCCCTGGCCTTCCGGAAGGTTCCCAGGATCAGTTTGAGCATCCTCATTTGCTTGGCCGGGGGGCAAAACATGTCCACCGGATCGAAGGCGCTCTGCTGTAGGAAACCCTCCTTGAGCCAGTGGGCCGCGGCCAGGGTCAGGCGCTGGGCGTCCGGCAGGGCCTCCTCGCCGATGATCTTGACGATGCGCTGCAGTTGGTAGTCTTCCTGGAGCAGCACCAGGGCCTGGCCCCGCATCTCCTGCCAGCCCGGGTCGACGTTTTCAGCCCACCAGCCCGCCACCAGGTCGGGGTATTCGCTATAACTGTCGATGGGGTTGATGGCCGGAAAATAGCGGGCCGCGGCCAGCTCCTTGTCCAGGCCCCAGAAGGTGCGCACAAACCGCTTGGTTTGCTGGGTCACGGGTTCGGAAAAATCCCCCCCCGGCGGCGACACCGCCCCGATGACCGACACCGACCCCTTGCCGCCGTTTAAGGTGATCACCGCGCCAGCCCGTTCATAGAACTCAGCCAGGCGAGTGGCCAGATACGCCGGAAAGCCTTCCTCCGCCGGCATCTCCTCCAGCCGCCCCGAGATTTCCCGCAGGGCCTCGGCCCAGCGGGAAGTGGAGTCGGCCATCAGCGCCACGGCGTAGCCCATATCGCGAAACGCCTCCGCCAGGGTGATCCCGGTGTAGATGGAGGCCTCCCGGGCCGCCACCGGCATGTTGGAGGTGTTGGCGATGAGGATGGTGCGCTCCAGGAGGGCGTGCCCGGTGCGGGGGTCGGTGAGATTCGGCAATTCCGTCAGGATGCCGGTCATTTCGTTGCCCCGCTCGCCGCAGCCCACGTACACGATCAGGTCGGCCTCGCACCACTTGGAGAGCTGGTGCTGGGTGATGGTCTTGCCGGTGCCGAACCCGCCGGGAATGGCGGCGGCGCCGCCCTTGGCCAGGGGAAACAAGGCATCCAGAACCCGTTGGCCCGTGATCAAGGGCTCCGTCGGCAGCAGGCGCTCCCTGTACGGCCGGGCCTGGCGCACCGGCCAGCGGTGCCACAGGAACAGCTCCGCCTCCCGGCCCCGGGCATCTTTCACCCGGGCGATGGCATCATTCAAGGTATAAGCCCCGGGCTCGGCCATATAAAAAATTTCACCGGCCACCCCGGGCGGCGCCAGCACCCGGTGCTCCATGGCGCTGGTCTCGGGCACCACCCCCAGGATATCCCCGCCGGCGACGCTGTCCCCGACCTTGAGCCGGGGCTCAAACGGCCAGGCCTTTTCCCGGTCCAGGGGGGTCACTATGGCGCCCCGGCCGATAAAGACCCCGGTGGCGCTCCTCAGGGCGTTCAGGGGTCTCTGGATGCCGTCAAAGATCTGGCCGAGCAAACCCGGCCCGATCTCCACCGACAACGGCGCCCCTTGCCCCACCACCGGGTCGCCGGGCCGGATGCCGCCGGTGTCCTCGTAGATCTGGAGGGTGGCCACCTCGCCGTCCAGGGCGATGACCTCGCCGATGAGCCGCGCCGCGCCCACCTCCACCGTCTCGTACATGGAGAGGACGTCCCCGCCGCTGGACCGCATCACCGGCCCGCTCACCCAGATGACTTCGGCTGTGGTGTCAGTCATGGTTTGCTTGAGTTATCATGGAGGACAGCTGCCCCGGCTGTCCAGCCGTAGGGCGCGTCTTACGCGCCCAGCCTGGCGGCCACGAGCCGCCATAGAAGAGCTGGTGGGGCGGGCGTCCCCGCCCGCCAATTCCATCTGATGCGTAGCGGGCACCCGACATCAACTTTGAACCTTGAACTTTGAACTTTTCGAAGTAAGAGCTTGGTAACCAGATAGCATTAACCCCCTCAATCCCCCCACAACTGCCGGGCGGTCTCGGCTCGCAAGGTTTCCCGCTGGCGTTCGATGATGCCCGCAAAGGTCTGATCGAAGCGCACCCGGCCGTCGGCCCGGATGACCACGAAGCCGCCCGGGGGCAGGTCCGGGTCGCCGGCCCAGGTCAGGTGGCAGCCCCGCGCCGCGCTCACCTCGTCAAGCAGGTCCGGCGTAAGCCATGTAACTTCGTCGGGATGGGCCATAACCCGGAAGTCCTCCCCTTCCAACTGCTGCAGCGCCCCCAGGAGCGTGGTCCGGAGCCAGTCCCGGTAGCCCGCGGTTTCCCGAAAGGCCTGGAGCCGGGCCTGGGCCTGGCCAAAAACCTCAGTCAACCAGGTTTCTTTGGTCTGGGAGACTCGCCGCTTGCCCTCCAGTTCGGCCCGGTCAATGAGGTTCCGGGCCGAGAGTTTGGCCTGGGCCTCAACCTCGGCTTTGGTCCGGGCCAGGGCTTCCTGGCGGCTGGCCTCGGCCTCAATCAGGCGGCGGTCCGCTTCTTCCCGGGCCCGGGCCAGGACCTGGTCCACTTCAGCCGTGGCCTGGGACGTGATGGCCTGACAGAGGAGTTCCACCTGGTCGTAAAGTGGCATAAATCAATCACCTATTGTGGGGGCGGACCTAGTGGTATCATTCACCATTAGCTATCCTTCTAATTTTTGTCGTTTTTCTCCCCCTCCCCTGGTGGGCTTATCCTTACCCACAAGTTTTTCTGACTGGTGGCACAGCCTTTCCAGGCTGTGCGAAAATCCCCGCACAGGCTAGAAAGCCTGTGCCACCAAAAACTTGTTGAATCAACCACTTCCCGACTTGTGGGTAATGCTTAGCCTGGTGGGAGGGGGATAGGTTTAAGCAATGCCCGGCAATTTCACCCCCACCCCACCCTCCCCCATCAAGGGGGAGGGAGAAAAAAACTTCAACCTGCTGTAAGATAATCCCGGGACGATACCCCAGAACCTATTGCAAAACCTGTCTGGGCTGCAAATATGTTCTCTCAACCAATTAACGGTTGGGAACGGAGGATTTAAGTCCCCCTTTCCTAAAGGGGGATTTAGGGGGATTATCAAGCGGTTATTTAATCCCCCCTGCCCCCCTTTAGAAAAGGGGGGTGATTCTTTCCCAATTTAAGCTCCCTCGGTTGATTCAAAATGACGCCGAAAATCGGTTTTGAAATGACTTATAGGTATCCACCCCCCCGGTGCGCCCCGGCCGGGGCCGAAGCCGGCTCACTTCGGTATCCCCATGAGGGTCCGCAACCGCTCCAGGAGCGACTGGCCGCCGGGCAGGGGCCCTTTCAGGTCCGGAATCTCCAGGATCAGGGGAGGCCGCCCTTCCTGCCGCACCGCGTCCACCTCGGCGCGGATCTCCCGGGCCACCCGCTCGGTGATCAGCACTAACCCCACCCCGGGATCAGCCCGACCCTGGGCCAGTAACTGGCGGGCCTCGGCCGCATTGTCCGCCGCCCCCCCGGGAATCCCGGCCAGGGCGAAGGCCAGCAGGGTGCGGCCATCGGCGATGACAAAAAAACCCTGGTCTTTGATGGCGCCTCCTCCAGTGGTCAGTGGCCAGTAGTCAGCTGCCAGTAAAAGAACTGCTTACTGCATACTGCTCACTGCTTACTGCTCACTGCTTACTGCTCACTGCTGACCCCTACACCCTTCCCAGGATCATGATGGCCACGATCAGGCCGTAAATGGCCAGTCCTTCGGCCAGGCCCACGAAGATCAAGGCCCGGGCGAAGAGTTCCGGTTTTTCGCTGATGGTCCCCATGGCCGCGGAACCCACCGCAGCCACGGCTATTGCGCCCCCCAGGACCCCCAGGCCGGCGGCGATGGCTGCGGACATGTAGGCCCACTTCACCACCTCCGGATTCTGGGCGACGGCCCCGGTCTGGGCCCAGGCCAGCGGCAGCCAGCCTAACCCGATAACCAGGATTGCCAGGCCGATCCATAGGCCATATTTTAGCTTGT
Organism: Pseudomonadota bacterium; assembly: GCA_018897875.1. GTDB lineage: Bacteria > Desulfobacterota > Desulfobaccia > Desulfobaccales > 0-14-0-80-60-11 > 0-14-0-80-60-11. The sequence continues at coordinate 5,826 of JAHIKF010000153.1, forward strand.
TGGTCATCGAACTCTCCTTCCTCGCCCTCACCGAGCGTGATAACTCTATAATTTCTTTAGCTGAAGTATAAATTCCCCTAAACCCCCCCTTTGCCACAGGGGGACTTGGTTACCCCCCTTTCCTAAAGCTCATCATTACCCACAAGTTTTTCTCCTCGGTGGCACAGCCTTTCCAGGCTGTGCTGATAATCCCGCACAGGCTAGAAAGCCTGTGCCACCAAAACCTTCTTGAATCAACTATCTCCTGACTTATGGGCAATGCTCAGTTCCTCAGGGAGGGTGGGGGGCTTTTCTCAAACCGTGGTCAACCCCTCCATCACGGCGCCGCGCCTCGCTCCAGAGGTTTGAAGGGCTCCCCGCCCCCGTGGAAAAACTTGCTCATGAATTCGTAGTACTCCAGCCGGACAATCTGAATGGAGACCACCAACCCCTCCAGGAGGATGATGACCACGTTGCCGGCCACGATGGTGAGCCAGTACACCACCCCACCGCCGCCCATGCGGTTCAGGGTGTCCGCCAGGGAGAAGACGGCGATGAACAGACCGGCGTGGGCCAGGGCAAAGGCGGCGATCCGGACAAAGGAGATGGTGTTGGCCACGAAGCGGATGGTCCCGTCCACCACCTCGATGATTCCTTCCAGCAATCTGACGCCCGCGCCTTCGGTCACGGCCTCGGCCGGGGGCGGCGCCAGCCACAGGCGCTGCAAGATGTAAATGATCCCCATGAGCAGGGTGACGCCGGATACCCCCGCAGCCACCCAGAAATCCCATTCCAGGGCCCCGGTGAGCAGGTAGCGCACCCCCAGCCCCGCCAAGACCCAGTAGATCAAGGCCGCCAGCAGTCCGGCGGCGGGCAGGCGCGGGGTCTTGAGGCGCAGGGAGTTGATGAAGCCCAGGATCAGACCCAGGCTGATGGCCCCCACCCCGAACAGGACGGCGATCTTGATGAAGTAGGTGATATCTTTCATGGGCGAGAACCACAACACCGGCAGCAGATTTTCCACCCCAAAGAAGCTGCCGTAGAGGAACCCGAAGATGACCGACGCCACCCCGCATTCCATCAGGATGATGCCATAATCGGTGTAGCGGAAAAATCTCCGGAAGATCACGTAGCCCAGGAGAAAGAGCACCGCGCCCTGGCCGACGTCGCCGAACATCAGGCCGAACATGAGCAGGAAACTCACGGCCAAAAACGCCGTGGGCTCCACCTCGCCATACTCGGGGGTGCCGTAGGCCTTGGTCAGGCGCTCGAAGGGCCGGAGCAGATAGGGATTATTGAACAGGATGGGGATCTTCAGGATCCCTTCCCGGGCCCCCGGGATGGCCTCGGGAGAGAGGACCTCCACCTCGGCTTTGTCTCCCAGTTCCTGGGCCAGGGCCTCTTTCAGCTTAGCCACCAGGCTGGCGGGAATCCAGCCGCTCACCAGGTAGGAGCTGTCCACCTTACCGAACAACACCCGGGCCCGGAGCAGGGTCCGGGTCAGGTCGATGCGGTTGCGGATACGCACCAGTTCCGGGCCGATCTGGTCCCGCAGCCGGGACTGCTGGATATTCAGCTGCTGCCGCGAAGTTTCCAGGCCCGCGAGCTGTTTTTTCAAGTCCACCAGGGTTTCGTTCAGGGTGCCGGTGGCCGCCGGCGGCAGTGAGAGCGGCTCGAAGAAGGCCCCCTTCAAGGCCCGGTCCAAAGTCTCCCGGTCCGTGGCCAGCCCGGCCACCAGGACCAGGGTCCGGGTCTCCTCCTGGACCAGGGGGATCAGGGCGTGATGCATATGTTCCAGGGCCTGCTCCAGCCGGAGGAGATTTTCCCTGGGCAGCCATCCCGGGGTTAGATATGCCAACCGGAGACCGGCCAGGGCCACGGGTTCCAGCCCGGCGGGGGCTAATAATTCCAGGTTCTTCTGGTATTCCTGCAGCTTGGTGAGCTGGTCCGAAACTTCCAGCACGTTCTGAAGGAGAGGGCCCACCTGGCCCCGCAGGCGATCCATCGTTTCTTCCAGGGGATAGATATCCTTGGCGGGGTCCAGGTCGGCGGGAATCTCCACCACCTGGGGGGAAATTTCCAGGGCCTGGGCCCAGCGGTCCACTTCATCCCCCACCTGCTGATAGCGGTTGAGCAGGTCCCGTTCCAGTTCCCCCATGTACCCGAGTTTGCCCAGGGGGGTCTCCACCAGGTTGATGAGGTGCATGATGCGCAGCCTGGTCAAGACCGCGGTGGCCCGGGAGATCTCTTCCTGGGCCACCTGAATATTCACCAGCACCAGAGGCACGGCTTTAAACATGTCCGCCTCCGGCCACCCGGCGCCACAGCCACGGCGCCACCCGTTCGGACGGGAGGTCGAGCAGCATGCCGGTTATCAGGGTGATGAGGTTATCCAGCTCCAATTCCTTGAAGAACAGGAAGGTGATGGGCAGGCCGATCTGAAAGGGGGGGCGCGCCAGGCTTTTCGAAAGGACCGCCATCCAGTGCTGCCGGAGCCGGGTCTCCACTTCCGCCCGGTCCCCGGCTCCCTGGAGCAGATCTATATAGCCGGTCCGGGGCAGGCGGAGGATCATCTCGCCGGTGCCGGCGGCAAAGGCCAGATCATGGCGGGCGGCGGGGCTGATAAAGCTCCCGGCCTCCAGGAGATACTGGTAGGTCTCTTCCGGCGGGAAGCCGTAGATGTCGCGGAAACGGCCGGTCCAGGTGATGTTGGTGATGTCAGCCATGGTGCCCAGGATGTCCCCGGCGATGCGGCGATCGGCCCGGGACAGCCCGTCCAGCCCCTGCCAGAGGGAGGCGTATACAAAGAGATCCAGAGACATCTCCAGGGGAAAGAGGTTGGCCTCGCGCTCAAACCGGGACAGCCCCTTGGCAAGGGGCGGGCCCCAGACGGTATGGGCCAGGGAGTCCACCAGCCGGGGGATGCTCTCCTGACGCAGCATTGCCTGAAAATCCAGGGTAGACAAGGCCGTCAGGGGCAACAGCCGCGCCGCGGCCTGGCTCGGGTCCAGGTGCAGGTTGAGGGCCCGGAGGACCACCTTGAGGTTTTCCGCCACCAACCGGTACAGCAAGAGATTAAGGAAACGGGACTCCCGCTTTTTCAACCCCCGGCGCACCTTGAGAAAGACCTGGGCCAGGTTGCCGTAGAGGCGGCGGCTTACTTCGGCCTCGGCGTCGGACCTCTGCCAGTCCCAGCCGGAAAGAGTGGGGCCATAGGACGTGGTCCGGAGGTACCCCACCAGGTCTTCGAGGTTCCGGGCCCGCAGAAGATAGTGATAGTCTTCGGGAGAGAGCAGATAACTTCTGAGGGCCATGACTTTGGCGCCGCCGTAGGCATACCGCCAGAGCTTGAGGATCATGTCCCTAACACCCGGGAGACTAGCGCCGCCACCGCCTCGGCCTGGCGGGCCTTGCTCTGGTCGGTCAGATCCTGGACCTGGCGCGCCGTGGCCGCGGCGATTTCAGCGGACCGGGCCTCGGCCGCGGCCAGGATTTCGGTCTCGGCGGCCTGGCGCACCCGGGCCAGATCATCCTGGAGTTGGGCCTGGCTCTCCCGGACCCGGGCCTCGGCCTGGCGCTTCAGGGCCAACGCCTCTTGCTGGGCCTGGGCCATCGTTTCTTGACCGGTTTGGTCGGCGGCGATGATTTTTGCCAGATCCGGTAACATGAACCTACCCTGTTGCGAGGAGTTTTCCGTTTTCTGTTTTCTGTTTTCTGTTTTCTGTGGAACAGCCACCCCGGCTGTTGGGCTCCGAAAAATTAACTGTAGGGCGGGCACTGCCCGCCATAATTACGATCTCCACTCTTGCATGCTTTACGGGTGGGCCCAAGGCCCGTGAATGACTGCCATGAACCTTGCGGGCCGGAGCCGCCCGGAACTCCCTGACCTCAGGGCACGGCTCGCCCTGTTTTGATAGTAATGATTCATGGTTCCAATAGCAATGGAAATGATCGGGACCACAACATCTGGGGGGAAAATCCGCTGGTCTGGTCTCATACCAGGTTGCGCTCAGAAAAGTATTTTCAGCTCCGGAGAATGGTTTCCCGAGGCACGAAAATCCGTAGGGCGCGTCTCACGCGCCGTTCTTGGTGCGTGAGACGCACCCTACGACGGGAAAGTACCTTTTTGAGCGCAGATTGGTCTCAGGCTGCCGCGGGAGGGATTTTGGCGGCCGCAACCGTGTGCCGGGGACGTTTACCATGCCCCTGCCCCTTTACATCCTGAGTGGGAATCCTTAATCTTGAGCAGGAAGATTTTGGCCGGATTACGGTGCGGCGCGATCAGTAAAATCGGTTGGCTGGGTTTGAAGGCCCGGCAGGAAGGTCCCCGGGAGGTTTTATGGCCGGTTGCATCCCCCTGAGCCGGGAAATGCTCAGAGATCCCATCGATATTGGCGTTCCCGATGCACCCCTGGATTTTGCCCGGGCCCGGGCCATTGCCGAGGCGCGGGCCCGCCAGGAGGCGGCCGACCCCATGCTCCTGGCCTGGTATGACCGGGGCGCCGGCCGATTCTCGCCCCAGGTGACGTGCTGCGGCGATGACAAACCCGCCTGGCTGATTTATGCCGAATCGCGGGGCGGCGATCTGGTGATCGATATCAACGGCGAGGCGTATGTGTTCGTGTATCGACGAACTCTCTGATACCAAGTCGCAATCATAAGGTGATTTTTGGTAGCCGCAGGCGAAAGCACGCGCTGGCACAGGTTGAAAACCTGTGCCACCATTTGAATGCAAATTTATATGAAAAAAACCCGGTGGGGCGGGCCTCCGTGCCCGCCAGCCAGAGGCGGCCAGGGACGGCCGCCCCACCAACACCAGCCATTTTTCATCTTTCGTTATATCCGTAAGGAAATGACCGTTGGTATGGTATGAGGGCAGGCCCCCGGTGGCGGCCCCGTCTGTTAGCCTGCTCCCGGTCAAACTCTCCCATGGACCTGAGAGTCCGGCTCACGGGATGGGGATTGGGCCCACGCGTGGCTCTTTGAGTCCCGCCTCCAGCATCATGGCTGAGAGATCGGGCTTGCGGCTCAAGCTCCGCCGCCGAAAGGGACTGTAGAGCAATTTGAGGATATCGGACTTTTTCATGTAGCGGCTGAAGGTGCGCAGCAGCTTGTAGGTGCGGATGGGACGGAGGAAAAGGCGGCGGGCAAAAAGCCAGGCATAGCCTCGCATGCGCACCAGGTTCACCTCGGCACTCGATAGGGCGGTGGGGTCGATGTCCGAGCACTTGAACCATTTGTCCCAATCGCGCTGGTCGTCAATGATGCCGCGCTCGACGTACTCCCGCCATAAAGGGGTGCCCCGGTAGGCGCATAAGCGATTGAATCCGAAGGTGTCCAACTGCAGACGGGCGGCAAAACGGAAACTGGCCATGACATCCTGCTTGGTCTCGCCGGGTGAGCTGATGACAAAAAAGCCATGCACCCGTTCGATGCCCTGCCGCTTCGCTTCACTTACCGCATGCTCAACCTGTTTTAAGGTCTGACGCTTGTGAAGCCGGTCCAGGACTTTTTGGGTGCCCGCCTCCACCCCAAAGGCCAGAAAATTGCAGTTGGCCTGTTTCATAATCGCCAGCTGATCAACCGCGGCCGCATCAACCCGGCCTTCGCAGCCCCAGTGGAACTTCAGTTGGCGTTCAATGATGCCATGGCAAACCTCGCTGATACGCTTGCGGTTCAGGAGAAAGTGATCATCGGTAAGGTAAATCGAACGATAGCCCATATCGTTGAGCTGCTGCATTTCGCCCAGGACGTGCGCCGCCGAACGGTAGCGCCATTTGCCCTGCGACAGGGAGGGGATATCGCAGTAGATGCAGGAATAGGGGCAGCCGCGGGAGGTCTGCATGGTACAGAATTTGTCCAGAGAGAGAACCGCCGGGACATCCAGAGGCAATGACTCGATGTAATCGATGGGCAGGCTGGTCCGGTCGGGGTAAGGAAACAGATTCAGGTCCTGAATGAGGGGCCGGGAGGGGTTGTGGACGACCCCGCCGGCGTTTCGCCAGACAAGACCGGCTACCGAGCCTAAGTTATCAAGGTTGTTCAAATAATCCGGCAGAAGCTCTTCGCCCTCCCCGACCCCGACGCAGTCGAGGTCAAGGCAGTCCTCGAGGATGCGGTCCGCATTCATGGTGGCAAAGGGGCCGCCCACGATGATGGGAATTTTCGGCGCGGCCGACTTAAGCTGCCTGGCCAGACTCTTCAGTGCGGGGTAGGTGGTCGTCGACAGGCAGGAGAGCGCGATGACGTCCGGGGCCTCTGCGTCTGCCGCCTGGGCGATGTGCTCCGCCTGCATCTGCGGGTGACAGGTGTCAAACAGCCGCACCCGGTGTCCATGTTGGCGCAGGACCGGCGCCAGAGTCTGGATCCCCAGGGGAGGAAACGCCATCACCTGGAGGCGTTCAGGATCAAATGAGGCTCTATGCAGTTTACGGGGCAGCAACCGGCAAAAGTTTGGGTCCCGGACGTAAACCATGAAAACATTCATGGGAAAATCCTTCCCACCGGTCGATGGGTATAGCAGGACTAAGTGAGGTGGCTGAAAACAGCGGCGGCCCTGAAGCCGCCGGTTGCTGGCTTGGGAGTCCCGGGACCGGAAGCGGCTATCGACCGCCTCCGTGCACCTGACTGCCGGTTCTAACGGTAACCGCCGCGGCCGCCGCCCCCAAAGGAGCCTTTTTGCTGCGGCTTGGCTTCGTTGACCGCCAGGGGGCGCCCGCCTACACTCCTCCCGTTAATCATGGAAATGGCCTTCTGGCCTTCCAATTTGGTTTCCATCTCGACAAAACCGAAGCCCCGGGGCTGACCCGTTTGCCGGTCGTTAATGATCTTGGCTGAGGACACGTGGCCGGCTTCGGAAAAAAGCGTACTCAGCTCTTCTTCGGTCATCTGGTGGGGCAGGTTGCCCACATATAATTTCATACTCATTAAGTTCTCCTCGTCAGTCTTGCCCATGCCGAGATGGACTTGCCGGGTTTGCTGCCGGTTTCGCCGTCTCTTCCAGGCTCTCAGGTTCTTTCGGGTGCGGCCTCGGGCCTTGCCGCCGCCAACGGTGTCGTGGTTTTGCCCCGGCTAAGGGTCAAAGTGACAGAACTCCGAGGTCCTAAGACCGCCGGAGTTCTGAACCTCAAACTTTAGGGTTTAAAGTTTGAACACGTTTTGGGCCTGGGGACCTTTGGGACCCTGGACCACTTCAAATTCAACCGTCTGTTCTTCGGCCAAAGAG
>JAHIKF010000154.1 GCA_018897875.1 Pseudomonadota bacterium
AACTCCTGGGCCTGGGGCACGATTTCGGTGCGCCGGCTGTCGCCGTAGCGCTCCTTGAGCTCCGCCAACTCCTGGGCGATGAGGCCCTTGACCTGGGCCTCTTCCGCCAGAATTTGGCGCAGGCGCTGGATGGCGGCCCGGACTTCTGCGGCCTCGTTAATGATCTTCTGGCGCTCCAGGCCGGTGAGGCGTTGCAGCCGCATTTCCAGGATGGCCTGGGCCTGGATCTCGGAAAGCGCGTACCGGCTCCGGGTCTCCTCCAGAGTGACCCCCACCTGGGCTGCCAGGATGAACAGCCCGGCCATCAACTGCTGTTTGGCCTCCGGCGGGGTGGCCGCGGCCCGGATCATGGCGATGACCGCATCCAGGAAGTCCAGGGCGATGAGGAAGCCCCCCAGGATGTGGGCCCGGGCCTCCGCCTGTTTCAACTCATAGCGGGTGCGCCGGACAATCACCTCCCGGCGGTGCTCCAGGAAATGGTGCAGCAGGTCTTTGAGACTGAGGATCTCCGGCCGGTTGTGGACGATGGCCACCAGGTTGATGCCAAAGGTGACCTGCATGTTGGTGTGGATATACAACTGGTTCAGGATGGGTTGGGGCAGCTCATCCTTCTTGAGCATGATGGCCACCCGGAGGCCTTCCCGGTCCGATTCATCCCGGATGTCGGAGATGCCCTCCATCTTCTTGTCTTTCACCAGTTCGGCGATGCGCTCGATGAGGCGGGCCTTGTTCACCTGGTAGGGCAGCTCCCGGATGATCAGGCTATCCCGGCCGCCCTTGTGCTCGACGCTCACCTTGGCCCGGATGCGGATGAGGCCCCGGCCGGTGCGGTAGGCCTCGGCAATACCGTCGGCTCCGTAAATAAAGCCGCCGGTGGGAAAATCCGGCCCCGGGATCAAGGTCATCAGCTCTTCCAGGGAGATGTCCGGGTTGTTCAGGGTGGCCAGGAGGGCATCGCAGACCTCGTCCAGGTTGTGGGGCGGGATGTTGGTGGCCATGCCCACCGCAATGCCCGAGGAGCCGTTGACCAGGAGGTTGGGCAGCCGGGTGGGCATCACCAGGGGCTCTTTCAAGGAGCCGTCGTAGTTGCCCACGAAGTCCACCGTGTCTTTTTCCAGGTCCTGGAGAAGTTCGTGCGCCAACCGGGTGAGACGCACCTCGGTGTAACGCATGGCTGCCGGGGAGTCGCCGTCGATGGAGCCGAAGTTGCCCTGGCCGTCCACCAGAGGGTAGCGCAGGGAGAAGTCCTGGGCCATGCGCACCATGGCGTCATAGACCGCAGTGTCGCCGTGGGGATGGTATTTACCGATGACATCCCCGACGATGCGGGCGCTCTTGCGGTAGGGCCGGTTCCAGTCGTTGCCCCCTTCGCTCATGGCGAAGAGGATGCGGCGGTGCACGGGTTTAAGCCCGTCCCGCACGTCCGGCAAGGCCCGGCCGATAATGACGCTCAGGGCGTATTCCAGGTAGGATTTCCGAATTTCATCTTCGATGTTGATAGGTACGGCGCGGGTTTCCGTCATAGTGAATAGGCTCGGCTGTTTATTTGTGGGGTCCAGGGTTGATCACCCTCAATCTAAAGACGTTATTTAACTCTCAACTCTCTTAACTCGTTCCCAAGTTGCACTTGGGAACGATAACGACTACCAAGCTAAGCTTGGCTGGTTAAAGCGTTCCCAAGCCCAGCTTGGGAACGAGGGAAAAATGTTGGACTTTTTCAGCAGCTTCCAGCATGTCAAAAAGATTTGCCGGGTCCCTCTTGCTAAGCGGCATAAACGACCTCTTTGGTCGTTAAGATGTCATGGCGGCGGAACGGGTTGCGAATTGCATCCTTTTCCACCAAATCGACCTGTCGGCCAAAAATTTCGGCAAGTTCGTCCAGCATCTCCACCCGATTATCGAAGGTGATGCCACCATCCGGTTCGAAGCTCACCAGCACGTCTAGGTCGCTATCTGGGCGGAAGTCCTCCCGCAAAACCGACCCGAACAGGGCAAACTCTTTTATCTTCCACCGGCGGCAGAAGGCTTCGATCTTCGCTTTCGGGATATTAATCTTGGGTTGAGCCATAGGTGTCGCTCAAGGTTCCCACCGCCGATTAACGCCGATGGACGCAGATTAGAAGTTATTCACAATGCGTCTGATTTCCGCCTTAGGCTTGCCAAAATTAATCAGCAAACATACTGAAAGATCAGTGGCTTTAAGATAATTCAGACATTGGGCCATATGGATATCATCCAGGGCTTTGGTTGCCTTTAGCTCTATAATAACCTTATCCTCAACTAATACTACTGTGTCATAAATTAATGTCATCTGGATCGTTGATCCGGTGACAACAGGGGCACCGAGACAGACTGTTTGACAAAATGATCATGAGTTTCCTTTTTATGGTGGCAATGGAATATGGACTATGTCGCTCCGGCCTGAGGGGAGGATC
>JAHIKF010000155.1 GCA_018897875.1 Pseudomonadota bacterium
ACCAGGTGGCGCATTCCCTGGCGGCAAAATTCCCGGCCCACCGCCAGGAGCATGGCCCGCAAAGCGTCCCCGGAGATGCTCACCGTACCCGGGTGCTCCCGGGTGGACCGGCACATGCCGTAAAACAGGGGCGGCGCCACCACCACGGGGCGGAGCATACCCACCCGCCGGGCCACCTCCATGGCATGGAAGGTGTCGGTGCCCAGGGGCAGATGCGGCCCGTGCTCCTCCAGCGACCCCAGGGGCAGGATCACCGTCTGGGTTTGCTGCCGCAGGGCCTCGAACCCCGGCATAGTCAAGTTTTCCCATAAAGCCATAAGCAGAGGCGCTCCTTTTTTCAGGCCATAAACCTTATCATCCCTGGGTTTCAGGGGTCCGACCCGGGCCCTGGGGCGGCCGGTCATGCGATGCTAACATTATTTGGGCCGAAACGGCTGCTAAAATCGGTCCAGATCCGAATTTTCTTAAATTTTCGCCAAGGACGAAAATCTCCTTTCAAATCAACACTTACTACGGTGCGGGAAAATTTTTCGGCCTCTCGGGAAAAAACTCCTTGACTATGTTTTCCGCCCTGGGATATAAAAGGCGAGGTTGTACCAAAAAGCACAAGGAGTCTGGCGTTGGAAATACCGCAGGCCTTGAGCGATTTCTGGTTTGTTCTCGTCTTCCTGGTGGCGGCAGGTCTGTTCGCCCTGGGTCCCCTGATCATTGCCAAATTGATCGCCCCTCGGAGCTTCGGCGCCGCTCGGGACGCCACTTATGAATGCGGCATGCCCACCATCGGCAGCGCCTGGATTCAGGTGGGAATGATCTACTACCTCTTTGCCTTGCTCTTCCTGGCCTTCGACGTGGATGTGCTCTTTCTCTTCCCGGTGCTGCTGGCCTATGGCAAAGGGTACGTCTGGCGAGACTTCATCGAAATAACCATCTTTATCGGCATTCTGTCCCTGGTCATCGTCTATGCCTGGTGCAGAGGAGTGTTCAGTTGGAAACGAAAACAGGTGAACCCCTAATCCATCTGGGAGTCCTGGAAGAGGCCCTCAACCTGGCCCGGGCCAATTCCCTGTGGCCCCTGACCTTCGGCCTGGCTTGCTGCGCCATTGAAATGATGGCCGCGGGCGCGGCCCGGTTCGATCTGGACCGCTTCGGGGCCGGGGTCTTCCGCCCCTCTCCCCGGCAGTGCGACCTGATGATCGTGGCCGGCACCATCTCCAAGAAAATGGCCCCGGCGGTGGTGCGGCTCTATGAGCAGATGCCCGCGCCCAAGTGGGTCATGGCCATGGGTAACTGCGCCATTTCCGGTGGTCCCTTTTATTACCCCACCCAGTATGCCATCGTGCCCGGCGCCGACCTCATCATCCCGGTGGACGTCTATGTTCCCGGCTGCCCGCCCCGTCCGGAGACCTTGATCGAAGGCATCCTCATTTTGGAAGAGAAAATCACCAAACGGGGCCGTCTCAGGAAGTTTAGAGATGCTAAAGGATAATCTTACTAAAGCGCTGGCCCCCTTGAATCTCGAAAAGGTGGCCGAGGGCGACTACGCCAAGACCGGATACCACCTGGAGGTGGCGGCCCTACCGGCCCAACTGCCGGACGTGGCCCAAGCCATGCTGGCCGCCGACTGCTTCCTGGAATCCTTCACCGCGGTGGACCTCAACGAGGCCTTCGACCTGGTGTACCACTTCGCCAGTTTCGATGAACTGTGCCGCACTGCGGTGCACGTGCCCCTCGGCAAGAAGAAAGGCATGCCCACCATCTCCCACATCTATCCCGGGGCTGACTGGTATGAACGGGAGGTCTTTGACCTGTTCGGCATCCATTTCTTCAATCACCCCAACCTGAAGCGGCTCTTGCTGCCGGAAGATGCCGATTTCCATCCCTTACTGAAAGATTTCGGAGCGTCCCAGGGCAATGACTGAGCTATTAGGAATTGAAGAAAAGACCTATACCCTGAACCTGGGTCCGCAACATCCCAGCACCCACGGCGTCCTGCGGGTGATCTTGGAGATGGACGGGGAGTTCATCATCAAGGCGGAGCCGGTCATCGGGTACGGCCACCGGGGCCACGAGCACATGGCTGAGAATCGCAACTACACGCAATTCCTGCCGAACCTGGCCCGGGTGGATTACCTGCACGCCCTGGCCTACAACCAGTGCTACTGCATGGCGGTGGAGAAGTTCCTGGACCTCAAGGTCCCGGAACGGGCCGAATACATCCGGGTGATCACCTGCGAACTCAATCGCATTACTTCCCACCTGCTGTGGTTCGGCGCCTACCTCATGGACCTGGGGGCCTTTACCCCCTTCCTCTACTGCTTCGACGACCGGGAACACCTCCTGGACCTTCTGGACGGCCTCACCGGGTCTCGCCTGACCTACTGCTTCTTCCGGTTCGGCGGCGTTCCCATCGACATCGACGACGACTTCGTCGCCGGGTGCCGGGCCTTTGTCAGCCGGTTGCGCAGCCGCTGGGACGACTATAACAACCTGGTTACCAAGAACGTCATCTTCATTAACCGGACCCGGGACGTGGGGATCATCACCCGGGACCAGTGCATCAAGTACGGGATCACCGGCCCCATCCTCCGGGGCAGCGGCATCCCCTACGATATCCGCAAGAGCGAAGCCTATTCCGCTTATCCCGAGTTCGATTTCGAGATTCCCATCGGGTCCAAGGGCGACATTTACGACCGCTATATCGTGCGCCTGGCGGAAATGGAGCAGAGCTGCCGCATCATCGAGCAGGCTTGCAACCAGCTCCCCGACGGCCCCATCATGGCGGAAAAGGTGCCCAAACGCATCAAGCCTCCGGTGGGCGAGGTCTATCAGGCCGTGGAAACCGCCCGGGGTTCATTCGGCATGTACATCGTCAGTCAGGGCGACGTGAAACCCTACCGGATCAAGCTCCGGACCCCGTCTTTTGCCAACATGAGCTTCTTCCCGGAAATGGCCGTGGACAACCTGGTGGCCGATCTGGTGGCCAACCTGGGCTCAATTGACGTGGTCATCCCGGAAATTGACCGTTAAGTACTTCTACGAGCGCAAACTATGGAACTTGTGGCGCAACTATTAGGTAGTGAAGGGGCCCGGATGGTCGTGGGGTTGATCGCGGTCATCGCCCTGGTCTCGGTGAACGCCTTGTTTCTCATCTGGATGGAGCGGAAAGTGGCGGCCCACATGCAGCTCCGCCCCGGTCCCATGGAAGTGGGCCCGCACGGCGCCTTCCAGACCGTGGCCGACGCGATCAAGCTCATGGGCAAAGAGCTCATCACCCCGGCAGAAGTGGACAAGCCGATCTTTTGGCTGGCCCCTATCGTCATCTTCCTGCCGGTGCTGCTCTCCTTCCTGGTCATTCCCTTTTCTTCCACCTGGATCATCAGGGACATGGACGTCGGCATCCTCCTGATCCTGGCCTTCTCCACCCTGTCGGTGCTGTCCATCCTCATGGCCGGGTGGTCGTCCAACAACAAATACGCCGTGTTCGGCGCCATCCGCTCCGTGGCCCAGAACATCGCCTACGAAATTCCCCTGCTGGTCACGGTCATGAGCATCATCCTCATGGTGGGGTCGTTTAAGCTCACCGACATCGTGGCCGCCCAGAGCGGCCTCTGGTTCGTGGTGGTGCAGCCCCTGGCCTTCATTCTCTTTATTATCTGCGCCACGGCGGAAACCAACCGGGCCCCCTTTGACATCCCGGAAGCGGAATCGGAACTGGTGGCCGGGTTCCACACCGAATACACCGGGATGCGGTTCGCCCTCTTCTTCCTGGCGGAATACACCAACATGTTCATCGCCGCGGCGGTGGCCACTTTGCTTTTCCTGGGCGGCTGGCACGGGCCCTTTCTCCCTGGGGTCGTCTGGTTCCTCATCAAGGTCTACGCGGTGATCTTCTTGCTCATGTGGTTCCGCTGGACCTTCCCCCGGACCCGGTTCGACCAGTTAATCACCTTCGCCTGGAAGATTTTGATTCCCCTGGCCTTTGTCAATCTGCTCATAACTGCCTTGGTGCTTAAACTCAGATGAGGTGGGCCGGTTAGTTGCCGGAATAAAGGTTGAGTAGCGATGATGAGTTATTTTAAAGAAATTGCGGTGGGTTTTTGGAGTCTACTTGGGGGTATGGCGGTTACCATCCGCTATTTTGTCAAACCCATCGTCACCGTCCAGTACCCTCGGGAAAAGATCCCGATGTCCCCGAGGTATCGCGGGTATCCCCAGTTTGTCATCGATCCCGAAACCCAGACGCACACGTGCATCGCCTGTGAAATGTGCTCCCGTATCTGCCCGTCCCAACTGATCACGTTGGAGGGGACGAAGTTTCCGGGTGAAAAGCAGAAGAGAGCCACCAGGTATGTGCATGAGCATCAGTATTGCAGTCTCTGCGGCCTGTGCGTCGAGGTCTGCCCCACCACGGCCCTGGAATTTTCCCCGGTGTATCGCTTGGTCGGCTTCAGTCGGGAAGACTGCGTCCTCGACCACCTGACCTTGCTGCAAGCGCGGCAGCAGGCGGCCGGCTTGCCCGTAACCAAGGTGCCCACGGAGGAGGAAATCTCCGCGGCTATTGCCGCTGAGGCCGCGGCGAAAGAAGCCAGAGAAAAAGAAGCCAAGGCTAAAGCTGAGGCTAAAAAGGCAGCCGAGGCTCAAGCGGCCCCCGCCAAAGAGGACAAAGAATGAACGCTGTCAGCGCCTGGTTGACTCCCCAGACTGCGGCCACCGCCGCCTTTGTGATGGTGATCGGACTCACCATCGTGGGCGCCCTCATTGCGGTGGGAGCCAGGAACATTTTCCACAATGTCCTGGGGCTGTGTGTATCATTGTTCGGTGTGTCCGGTATCTTTCTCTTTCTCAACAGCCCCTTCGTCGCCCTGATGGAGATCCTCATCTATATCGGAGCCATCTGCGTCGCCATCTGCTTTGCCATCATGCTGTCCGAGCCTATGTATCTGCCCCCCCCGCCCCGCAACAAGGTAAAGGTTCTGGGCGCGGCAATCGGGGCCGGCGGCATCTTCGTTTTTTTGGGACTGTTGCTGAAGAAAACCCAGTGGACCGCGGCGCCGGAACGGAGCACCGACTGGTCCGTCACCACCATAGGCCATTACTTCCTCACCAATTACGCCTTGATCTTTGAACTAGTTTCGCTGCTGCTGCTGGTGGCCATGATAGGCGCCATCGTTACCGCCCGGGGCGGTCGCAGCAAGCCTTAACTCGAGGGTTTGAGATGCTGCTGTTCAACCAATTGCAGACTTACCTCTTTCTGGCCCTGGTGCTCTTTGTCATCGGCCTCTACGGGGTCCTGGCCCGGCGCTCGCTGATCGCCATCCTCATTTCCGTGGAGCTGATCTTGAACGCCGCCAGTATCAATTTCATGGCCTTCAACCGCTTCCTGGCGCCTCACCCGGCCGTCGGGCAGGTCATCACCCTGTTCATCATGGCCGTGGCCGCCGCCGAAGCCGCCATCGCCTTGAGCATTATCGTGGCCGTGTACCGGAAAATGAGATCCATCAACGTCGAACACGCCACCGAGCTTAGGGGTTGATCATGGTCTTTTCTGATCCGATTCTCTTGGGTTGTTTGCTCACCGTCTTTTTGCCGCTGTCGGCCTTCGCCCTGATTATGATTTTCACCCGGGATAATCACAAGCTGTCCCTGGCCATCTCATTGGTGGCCTCCACCATCCCGCTGATTATCGCCTGGACCTTTTTCTTCAAGCTCGGCGGCCGTGCACCCATCATCTACAATTTCGACTGGCTGGTGTCCGACATCGTCAAGGTGCCCTTCGGCTTTCTGCTCGACCCCACCAGCCTGGTGATGCTGGTGATCGTGGCCTCCATCAGCTGGCTGGTACAGGTCTACTCCATCGGCTACATGGCGGGCGATCAGGGTTTCGGCCGGTATTACGCCGACCTGTCGCTGTTCGCCCTGGCCATGCTGACCCTGGTGATCTCAAGCGGCCTCCTGCAGCTGTACATCGCCTGGGAGTTGGTGGGCCTGGCCTCTTATCTCCTCATCGGCTTCTGGTACGAAAAATTCTCCGCCTCGGAAGCCGGCAAGAAGGCCTTTGTGGTCACCCGCTTCGGGGATATCGGCTTCTTCATTGGCCTGGTCTTCCTGGTCATCTTCTACGGCAACCTGGATATCGCCACGGTGAACGCCGCGGCGGTGTCCAAGTCCATGCCTCCCTGGCTCCTCACCGCCTCGGGCCTGCTGATCTTCTGCGGCGTCATGGGTAAGAGCGCCCAGTTCCCGCTGCACGTCTGGCTGCCCGACGCCATGGAAGGTCCCACCCCGGTTTCGGCCTTGCTCCATTCCGCCACCATGGTGGCCGCCGGCGTCTACCTCATGACCCGGATCTTCCCGTTCTTTGCGGCCTCGGCCACCACCATGACCGTGATCCTGGTCATCTCCACCATCACCCTGATCCTGTCTTCCACCATTGCCTTGGTGGCCACGGATATCAAGCAGGTCTGGGCCTATTCCACCGTCAGCCAGCTGGGCTTCATGGCCATGGGGCTGGCCGCCGCGGCCCTGGCCTCCGGCACCCTGTTCGCCGGCTACTACCACCTGACCACCCACGCTGCCTTCAAGGCCCTTTTGTTCCTGTGCTCCGGCGTCTTTATCCACCATTACGGCACCAACGATTTCTTTTCCATGGCAACCCAAGGGGGGCGCAAGCTGCTCATCCCCATGGCCTGCATCACCATCGCCGCCCTGGCCCTGGCCGGGATCTTCCCCTTCGCCGGTTTCTTCAGCAAGGAGCTGATCCTGACGACCCTGGCCCATCTGGACAACAAACTCTGGCTGGTTCTGGGCCTCTTCGGGGCCTTCCTGACCGCGTACTACTCCTTCCGGGTGATCTTCGTCATGCTCTTCCCCAAGGCGCCTGAGGCTTACTTAAAGGTCCCCGGGCATATCCCCCATGTGGAAGACGAGGCCCACGGGCACGGCGCCCACGGGCATGATGACGACGCCCACGGCCACGGCCACGACGAACACCATGGCGTGCCCTGGGTCATGGTCTTCCCCCTGCTCGTCCTGGCCAGCTTTACCCTGATCCTCGGTTTCTGTCAGGGGTACCTGGAAAAATTGCTCTTAGGAGCATCGCATCCTCATGCGATGAATTATTTCCTCCTGGTGGCCGCCGTGGGGTGCGCCCTGAGCGGTATCGCCATGGCCTGGCTCGACTGGGGACGCAAGGACGCCAAATGCGTCGGCTTCATCAGTAAGTTTCCGGCCCTGCAAACCTTTTTCATCCAGAAATGGTATATGGACCACTTCTGGCGCTGGTTCCTGAACCGCTTCATCTATGGCATCTTTTCCAAGTGGTTCACGTACAACGACCGGCGGGTGGTGGATGGCGGCGTGGACGCCGTGGCCTTCTCTACGGTGGGCAGCGGTCGGCTCCTGTCCTTCATCCAAACCGCGTTTTTGCAGTATAACCTGCTGTTTATGGTACTGGTCCTGGCTGGCGTCGGGATCTATCTCATGATGGGTCGCTGATATGACCGAACATGCTGCTTCATTTCCGTATCTGAGCTGTATGCTCCTGTCCCCGTTCGTGGGTCTGCTCGTCCTCCTGTGCTTGAAGAATGAGCAGAAGTTCCTCATCCGGGCGGTGTCCGTGGTGGCCTCGGGTATCTCACTGGCCTTGTCCATCTTCACTTTCGTGGCCTACGACAAGGCCCTGGGAGGCCTGCAGTTCGTAGAGAAATACGAGTGGGTCAAGACCTTCGGCATCACCTACTTTGTGGGCGTCGAAGGCCTGAATGCCCCCATGCTGCTGCTTACCGGGATCGTCATCTTCACCGGTTGCCTCACCATGTGGGAACTGGAGGACCGCACCAAGGAATACTTTATCTGGATGATGGCCCTGGTGACCGGGGTCTTCGGCGTGTTCATGTCTTATGACATGTTCTTCTTCTTCCTGTTCTACGAAATCGCCGTAGTGCCCATGTACATCCTCATCCTGGTCTGGGGCTCCACCCGCAAAGAATACGCCGCCATGAAGCTGACCCTTTACCTCATGGCCGGCAGCGGGCTCATTATCCCCGGCATCCTGCTCCTCTATTCCAGCTCCGGGCTTAACACCTTCAACATGCTCCTGCTGCACGG